>NZ_DATMTE010000228.1:0-2333 GCF_035564935.1 Chitinophaga sp.
CCTTTTTGTTACCTGCCGGTAGTGGCCTTACTGTTTTTACTCAGTTGCAGCAATAGCCCGCAAACAAGCACAGAACAGTATATAGACCCTACTATCGGAAATATTTCCACGTTATTGCAGCCTACCAGGCCCGTAATGCAATTGCCCAACCAGATGATCCGCGTATATCCCTTAAGGAAAGATCATACAGATGACCAGATCCGCGGGTTCCCTTTACAGATGGCAGCTCATAACAGTGGCCCCTTGTTTGTAATGCAACCCGCCACCGGGAAAATTACGCCCGCTTCCTGGCAGCAACAAACATACGACCAGGAAGTTATTCATCCCTGGTATTACCGCACTACGCTGGAAGAAAGCAATACCATTGTGGAGTTCACGCCGGGTAGTAAAACCGGTGTTTATCGTTTTACCTGGCAATCCGGTGCATTAAAATACTTATTGACCGACAATACAAAGTATCACGCCAACGGTGCAGTGATCACTGCGCAAACATTTTATCATGGAGATATTCCTGTATACCTGTATGGAAAATTTAATACGCCCGTTAACGTTATAACGCTTACGGATACACTGCAATATCTTTCTTTCCCGGATACCGCTGTTACCGCCGTTACCCTGAAATATGCCGTTTCCTATGTGAGCGCGGCAAGTGCGGAGAATAGTTTTAAGCGGGAGATAGGTGACAGGGACTTCACAGCAGTACAAAATAATGGTCGCCGGCAATGGAAGGCCGTAACGGATCTCATTACAGTAGAAGGTGGTTCCCTGGCGCAGCGCCGCTCTTTTTACACGGCCCTGTACCGCTGCCATGAACGGATGGTCAACATTACGGAAGATTCACTTTATTACAGTGGCTACAATAAGAAAGTAAACCGTACCTCCCAGCCGTTTTATGTGGATGATGCCACCTGGGATACTTACCAGGCGCTGCATCCACTGCGCATGATCCTACATCCGCAGCAGGAGGCAGACATGCTCAACGCTTACGTGGAAATGTACCGGCAAAGCGGATGGATGCCCACCTTTCCCCGGCTGTATGGCGATCATCCCTGTATGAACGGCTTTCACAGCACCATTATTTTCCTTGATGCATTGCGTAAAGGCATCTCCATAAAAGATCCTGAGACCGCTTACGAAGGGATGAAAAAAAACGCGCTGATGGCCACCATGCTGCCCTGGCGTAACGGCCCCAATGGTCCGCTCGACTCTTTCTACTATACCCACGGCTACTTTCCGGCATTGCCGCCAGGCGACACTGAAACCATCAGCGCAGTACATCCCTTTGAAAAACGGCAGGCAGTAGCGGTAACACTGGGGCATAGTTATGACGACTGGGCACTGTCGCAGTTTGCTGCCGCATTAAAACACCTGGAGGATGCCCGCCTTTTTGCCGCCCGGGGTGAAAACTATCGTCACCTCTGGAATGCCGGCAACGGCTTCTTTATGCCCAAAGATGCCGGCGGTAACTGGATAAATATAGATCCCGCTTTTGATGGTGGTCCGGGTGGCCGCGATTATTACGATGAAAACAATGGCTGGACCTATCTCTGGCAGGTGCAGCATAACCTGCCGGCACTCATCAGTTTAATGGGTGGTGAAAAACGTTTTGAAGCCAGGCTGGATGAATTATTCCGTAAAGACCCCGGTATGCCCCGCTATGAGCTATGGCACAAGTTCCCGGATGCCACCGGCCTGGTGGGACAATTTTCTATGGGTAATGAACCCGGCTTTCACATTCCCTGGCTGTATAATTATGCCGGTGCACCCTGGAAAACACAGAAGCGGGTTCGTTTTTTACTGGATCTCTGGTTCAAAGACAATGTATTCGGCATTCCCGGCGATGAAGACGGTGGCGGTATGAGCGCCTTCGTGGTGTTTGCATCTATGGGCTTCTACCCGGTTACCCCCGGCATTCCCATTTATACTATTGGCAGCCCTGTATTCAGCAGGATCACCATTACCCTCCCGGAAAACCGCCGCTTCACCATCATTGCGCACCATTGCTCTGATATCAACAAATACATCCAAAGCGCCCGCCTGAACGGGGAAGTGCTTACCTCTCCCTTTTTCACCCACCAGCAACTGATGCAGGGCGGCAGCCTGGAGCTGGAAATGGGCCCGGAGCCGGATCGCCGCTGGGGGGCGAGTGTTCATGCGTTGTAGTGTGCATCGCCTTCGGCGATTTTAAGCGGATTTTGTCTGACTCAGGATTAAACTGATTACGCTGATTACCCTGATTTGATTACTTTGGATTAAAAATGATTTGGGGAGATTTAAGCGGATAAAGCACTCGCTTGCATCCCCCCCAATCATTTAATCATTACAAAATCAAA
>NZ_DATMTE010000229.1:0-1512 GCF_035564935.1 Chitinophaga sp.
ATGGTCGCTACGGCATGCGTACCAACGCCGCCTTTACCGCCGATTACCGCAACTCGGCCTGGAATATCCCAAGCTGGACCTGGTCTTACGGCCTGCTAAAAGGTCAGGGATTCCTGCCTTCGGACTGGGGCTATGATGTATTTACTGATAAACTGAACGATTCCCGTTTTGAAAAATCCTTCCAGCTCGAATATGAGAGTGCCTCCTTCAATAACGCTTCCCAGTCGGACGGTCCCGGCCTAGCTTATACGGATGCAAAAAATGCTTCCCTGGCCTGGCAAACAAATGAAGCCGATTTCTTTAACGGCAATATCAAGCCGAACTATAAACGTCCCTCGTGGAATGGCCGGAATGCCGTAGCCGGACAGCCGAAAATTGGGAAGGCTGACCTAGGACTTGTTTTCCTGGAGAACACCAAGGAAACGGCCATTGATATTGCTGAGGCCCTCGCACAGCCCTATGTGCTCTATCCGCGGTGGATCAAAGACAATGGAAAATATTATTACAGGAAGACCGGTGCAGACCGCTACAATGGGAATGCTGGACTGCTCTTGAGCCGAAAGGTACGCCCCTCTTCACGTAAGTTTATCGATCCAAACCGCAGTACCGTCGACAACCATTTCGGCACACGTGACGTGGCCATCTTCCGGCTTGCCGAAACCTACTTGATCCGGGCAGAAGCCTATGGCCGGAAAGGAGACTATGCAAAAGCTATCGCCGACATCAACATCTTACGCAACCGCGCCGCCTATAAAGCTGGCGAAAATCGCGCCGAGGTATTGGCCCGCTTATACCCTGGTGCCGAATCATTGCGCGCCGAAGAGCGCTCCTACCCCTATCCTTCCGCGACAGCCACATTCAATAAAATTAGAGTCGATGCTTCCTATTGGGATGGTAGTTCGGCTAAAGCCAAGGCTGAGCAATATCCGCCCGAGGCAAATTCCGAGTTGAAACGTTTTGTGCATTTTATCTATAATGAGTATTCCCGGGAGTTCAATACAGAGCAGGTCGTATACGAGGGGATACACCACGCAGGTATACAGCTGGAGCGCATGTTGCATCACGCGCAACTAGCCTCTGGCCGTACTGGCAGCTGGTCCAGATCGGATAATCCATCTGGAGTGAATGGGCAGGATGGAAATGGCAAGGGAACCTTTTCAGCAACGCATACGTTCAAACCCTTTCCGCAATCTTTTATCAGCATGCTAACAGACAAGGATGGCGTACTACTTGATGAAACAGCCCGCCGATCCTATCAAAATCCCGGATATTAGCCCTAAAAAAATGAATTAAATAGTATCTTTCGTTTACCAGCGCATGTACCGTCCGATTGGTGGCCGGTCAGCGATAACTCCAATCAATCAAAATGAAAAAATATTATTACCTATTGCTTTGCTTCCTGAATTTTGCGCTATGTTTGCGAGGACAATCGCAACACAAACGACCAGTAGATTCAGCCCCAAAAAAATATAATGTACTGTTTCTGATTTCAGATGACCTGCGGACAGATAT
>NZ_DATMTE010000230.1:0-11418 GCF_035564935.1 Chitinophaga sp.
GATAAAGCGCAGGGCGCCTCTCACTATAAAACACTGTATAAAATAATCAAGGTGAATACGCAGCGCGCGGCCGACAGTCTTACGCGCCTGGTAATGGCCATGGAGCCCAGCGAAGCGCTGCGTGGCTTACGCATCCGGGTAATACATTCCGGCGGTAATGTAACGAACCTGAACGACGAAGTAAGGATGGTTGAGATGAACCAGGGACGGAGAGCCATCGTAGCCAATAACCTCATACTGGAAGCCGGCTGCGAAATAGAATATGAAATGAACCTGAAGGTGCAATACGATTATGCCGGCACAGATTACCTGCAGTCGGGTATTCCCTGTGAGCAGCTCAGCTACGTGCTGGTTGCCCCCAAAACACTTGATTTTGTGATAAAGCCCAGCGTTGGTTTACCTGCGCTGCAAGACAGCGTTAGCGGCAGCAACCGTTACTACTGGCTGAACATGCAACATATGCCGGATCTTCCTGCCAACGACCTGTTTTTTTACCTGCCACAATTGAAGCGGATCGATTTCGGGCTGAAACAGGCTATAGAAGGGAAAGATACGGTACACATGACCTGGCAGAAGTTTGGAGAAGATAATTATATTCCCATTGTGGCAATATCTAAAGCGGAATTTAAACAGCTGGAAAAAGAACTGCAGAAGTGGCCTTTTGTAAAGCAACGCATTCCTCTTCCGCAAATGATTTACCTGGTAGAGCAGTATATAAAATCCAATTACCGGCTGGTGGAGCCTTCCGGTACAGGCGAAACGGTGGATCTTATTTCCATTATCCGCAATAAGCAGGCAGAAAAAGCAGGCTTTACCCGTTTGCTGAATGCGGTGTATTATATGCTGAATATTCAAACCCAGGTATTATTCACCACCTCGCGCGACAGCTTGCTGATGGACAGCCAGCTGGTATACCGGCAGCTACCCACCAATGTGCTGCTGTATTTCCCCGGGTTACAACAGGCATTGGCCCCTGCGGAAATGAATACACGCTTTCCATGTTATCCGTCGTTGCTGACCGGCATCCCTGCATTGCGCTGCCGCGATACATTAGTGAATGGTGAAAGCAAAGTGCTCACGGACTTTATTCAAACGCCGGCGCCGCCGTATACGCTCAGTAACATTACCCTGGAAGCCACGCTGCGGTCGGTCACGGATCCTACCTGGGAAGTAAAACAATCCTTTGGCGGCTACCCCGCTTCTAACCTGAAAACAGCTTTTGCAGGAACCGGCAGCACAGCGGAAGGCAGGCTGCAGGTGTATAACGCCATCCTTCCTTTTGAACCGGGCGCCAGGAAACCCCTGGAAGTAAAACCGGAAAACGAAGTATTTAACAACCGCTCCCTGGATAAGCCTGTATTGCTGAAGAGTACCTTGCTTAACACATCTTCCGTAGAAAATAAAGAAAGCAGTACCGTGATCCACGTGGGTGCTTTACTGGGAAATAACCTGACCTCCGAGATCCCGCTTCCACCGGGCGATTTGCCGGTACAGATCAATTTTCCCTATTACCAGGAAAAACGTATAGTCATTCCCGTACCAGCCGGCTATAAAGTAGCGAATAAAGAAGATTTCTCCGCAGAGATCAATGACAAAAAAGATGCGTTGGGCTTTAAAATGCGGTGTGAGCAAGACGGCAGCCAGTTACGCATTTTTGTGCTGGAGTGGTATAAGCAAACCGATTTTTCCGGGGATAGTAAAGTCGCTTTCGGGCAATTGCTGAAAAGGATCCAGGTACTCCAGCAGCAGGACCTGATATTGGTGAAAGAATAACCTTTATACGCCGTCTACATCCGGGATGATCACCACCGAACGGAATCTTTTTTCCGTTTTGAGCTGGATAATAAATTCCTGCAGCACTCTTTTGATATGGGCAATCAGCCTGGCTTCACGGGGTAGTTTGATCAGCATTTCCTGCAGGTAATTGTTACGTACCCTTGCCACCAGCGGTGCTGCCGGCCCTACCAGTTGCGCGCCTATATGCGGTTGCAGCCAGCTGGCCAGGATCTGCGCAGCCTGTTCTGCGGTTTGCTGATTTTTATGCCGTATGGTTAGTTTCAGCAAACGGAAGAAAGGCGGGTAACCAAATACCTGCCGCTCGGCAATTTCCGCTTCAAACATTGCTTTATAATCGTGCGCCGTTACATAATGCAATACCGGGTGCCGCGTATTGCTGGCCTGGATCAGTACTTTTCCCAACCCATTCTTACGGCCAGCCCGCCCGCTTACCTGTTCCATCATCTGGAAGGCCCTTTCATTCACCCGGAAATCGGGGAAGCCCAGGAGGTTGTCTGCACTCAGGATCCCTACCAGGTTTACATTTTCAAAGTCCAGTCCTTTCACCACCATCTGGGTACCTACAAGGATATCAATACTGCGGTCTTCCAGCAGTTGGATCAGTTTATTGTGGCTGTCTTTGTTCCGCACCGTATCCACATCCATACGGGCAATTCGGGCTTCCGGGAAAGCCGCCTGCAGGTCGTCTTCTATTTTTTCAGTACCGAAGCTTTTGGGCTCAATGGTTTGAGAGCCGCAAGCCGCGCAGGTATGTACATAAGGATATCGTGTGCCGCAGTAATGGCAATGGAGTTTATCCTGGTTTTTATGATAGGTGAGGGATACATCGCATTGTTTGCAATGCGGTATCCATCCGCAGGTAGTGCATAGCAGGAAAGGCGCATATCCGCGGCGGTTCTGGAAAAGGATCACCTGTTTTCCGTCTGCCATACTTTGTGTGATGGCTGCTTTCAGGGCAGAAGAAAAATGGCCGTCCATTGTTTTCTCCGCCATTTCCTTTTTGATATCCACTATTTCTATAGCGGGCATTTCCACGCCGCCGAATCGTTCTTTCAGTTCAACCAGTCCATATTTTCCCTGCTGGGCATTAAAATACGATTCGAGGGACGGGGTAGCAGAACCCAGCAGCACTTTGGCTTTGAAGAGGCCGGCATAATATATGGCCGCATCCCTTGCGTGATAACGGGGAGCGGGGTCCTGTTGTTTATAGGAAGCGTCGTGTTCTTCATCGAGGATGATCAGCCCAAGGTCGCGGAACGGCAATAGCAGGCTGGAACGGGCGCCCAGTATGATGCGCAGTTCACCTGTTTTCACCTTGTTCCATATTTCCACACGTTCGTTGTTGTTAAACCTGGAGTGATAAATACCAATGCTGGCGCCGAAATGTTTTTGCAACCGGCGGATCACCTGGGCGGTAAGTCCTATTTCGGGCAGCAGGTACAGCACCTGTTTACCACTGGCCAGACAGGCTTCCATCATCTTCACATATACCTGTGTTTTACCACTGGAAGTAACACCATGAAGCAGGGTTACCTGTTTATCTTTAAAATGTGTTTGTACTTCATCCAACGCTTTTTCCTGTGCTGGGCTCAGGTCAAAATCGATCTGCGCATCCACTTTGCCGGTAGCGATACGGTCTACCGTGCGTTTCTCCACCCACAGGATATTTTTATCTACCAGACCTTTCAGCTGGGCAACCGTAGCGCCGGATTTTTTCAGCAATTCTTTCTGCAGCACGGCGCCCTGTGTTTTCAGCAGGTGCAGGTAAGCAAGGAGCAGTTCCATTTGCTTCGGGGCGCGGCCCATCTCATTGAAAAGGGCAGCCAGTTGTTCTTCCTCCTGGTAGTGGGCATGCAATTGCACATAATTTTCCTGCTTCTCCTTATATACTTCTTTCAGCTCTTCATATACCAGCAATACTTTTTTCTCTATCAGTTTCTTGATAACAGAGTATACTTCTGATTTGTCGAGAATCATCTGTACTTCCTCAATACGCAGTTCCTTACGGATATGCAGGGCTTCCGCGATGAGGTATTCATCATCGTCGAGGGAAGTAAAGTCGTCGCCGAAGGCATCGTTGTAAAGCAGGAGCGTTTCGCTGGAAAGCTTGAGATGGGCCGGCAGTGCGGCATTCAGCACCTCTCCTTCCGTGCACATATAGTAGCTGGCCACCCATTCCCAGAAAGCTAACTGTGTAGGATATACGATAGGTTCTGCATCCAGCATATCCAGCAGGAACTTTGTTTTATACAGGGGGGCCTGTTCGTGGATAGCTTTCACGACACCGGCGTACTTCTTTTGTTTACCCAGCTGCACGGCTACCCGGCATCCTACCTGGAGGCCGGACATATTTTCAGGAACCGCGTAGGTGTAATTTTTTGGTAGCGCCAACGGCAATATTACATCTGCGTACTTCATCCTATTGCCTGCAGGGTTGGATATTTATGATATTTACGTAATTCGGTGTCCATCACATCAAACACCTGTTGTTTGAGGGTGTTGATGTCGTTGAGCGTCATTCCTGTTACAGGTATTGGCGGCAGGAATACCACGCGGCATTTACCCGGGGAAATGTGCATAGGGCCTTTATGTGGCAAACGGTGGCCTGCATCGAGGTACAGCACCGGTTTAATGGGTTTCTGCAGTTCAATGGCCATGCGGAATGCGCCGTTGTGGAACTGGCGTAATGGCTGGTCCGTATCGTTGGTGGTGCCTTCCGGGAATACGAGAATGGAGATGCCGGCTTTGAGGGCTGTCATCATTTCCCGCACGCTGCGCGCCCTGGCGGCGGCACTGGAACGGTCTACCGGTACTACTGAATTTTTATAGATGAACCCGAAGAAGGGGATCTTTGACATTTCCACTTTACCCAGGGGACGGAAGGGAAGCCGCATTACTTTTACGGCAATGGCGGCATCAAGATAAGAGCGGTGATTTACCACAAAGATGCAGGGCTCATTGTCGCGCTCGCATAAATATTTCCGGGTAACCCACATGCCCACCATCGGGAACCAGGCGTGCGCCCAGAAGCGGAGAAAATAAAATATGATGTTACCGCCCTTTTGCCTGCCCAGCAGGGAAGCCAGGAAAATAGGCGGCAATATTAAGAACATGATGCCCAGGAACACGGCAGCGGCGTATATCACATAAATAACACGCAACGGTTTCAGTAAAAAATTCATAGACGCCTCTGAAGGTTTAATATGGCGGAAAACTACGAAGAAAATTACGAATTACGCGGAAAGAGGCGTTGAATTAATCGCAGTGGCAGGTCCAATCCTTATCAAGATCTATACAGGTAATTACTTTAGCGTTTTGCGGGTCGCAGGGAGCAAAAACGATCCGCAGGTGCTGTCCTTCACTGGAATAGCCTTCCAGTGCATAGGTTGGGCATGGGTGATCGTTTGGATTGGATTTTTCGGTATTGATCTTCCCTTCGGCGAGGATTTCCTCTACTTCGGCCTTTGTCACCTGGCGGCAATCCATCCGACAAATGGCGTGTTTAGTATACTCAAGATGGGCATGCCTGTTAATCGTTTCCCCTGCAATGGCGGGGCTGCTGGAATTACCACGGGCCACAACGGGGCGGCTGCCGGTAGAGGAGGGAGCGGGTGTATTCTTCCACCATTTCTGCTGCCAGCCGGCCAGCAACAGGAGAGATAAAAGGAAAACCGGAAGATATTTTTGCATTGATTTCATAAAGCAACGGAACGGCGCGCAAAATAGTTAAAAAATCCTTACCTGACTATGACATAAAAAGTTCCTACCTTTGCATCCCTTTATGGAACAGGTAAAAACAGTAGCATTTCATACACTCGGCTGTAAGCTGAACTTTTCAGAAACCTCCTCAATCAGCAGGTTACTGGAACAGGATGGGTTTGTAAAAACGGATTTCGACGGAACAGCAGATGTATATGTGATCAACACCTGTTCTGTAACAGATAATGCCGATAAAGAGTGCCGTATGCTGGTACGCCGCATACAGCGTCGCGCACCGGGCAGCATGGTGGTGATCACCGGCTGTTATGCCCAGCTGAAACCGGCAGAAATTGCTTCCATTGAGGGTGTGGACCTGGTACTGGGCGCTGCAGAAAAGTTTAATATCGCCGAACACCTCAAAACACTCACCAAAGGGAACAGTGCTAAGATCTGCTCCTGCGACATTGAGGAGGTGAATAGTTTTCATGCTTCCTATTCGCTGAACGACCGTACCCGCACCTTCCTGAAAGTGCAGGATGGCTGCGACTATACCTGCGCCTTTTGTACAATTCCCATGGCCCGCGGCAAAAGCCGCAGCGACAGTGTTGCCAACGTGGTAAAACATGCACAGGACCTGGCTGCTGCCGGTGTAAAGGAAATTGTGCTTACCGGTGTAAACCTCGGCGATTTCGGGAAAGGCTTTGAAGGCGGGAAAAAAAGGGAAGAAACCTTTTTTGAACTGGCGCAGGAACTGGATAAAGTGGAGGGCATTTCCCGTTACCGTATTTCTTCCATAGAACCTAACCTGCTTACCAATGAGATCATTGAATTTGTAGCCAACAGCCGCAGGTTCATGCCTCATTTTCATATTCCGCTGCAAAGCGGCAGTAACGAGATCCTGGGGCTTATGCGCCGCCGTTACCGTCGCGAACTGTATGCGGAAAAAGTGGCCCTCATCAAACAGTTTATGCCGCATTGCGCCATTGGCGTGGATGTGATTGTGGGTTTCCCTTCCGAAAGCGATGCGCATTTCCGCGAAACATACGATTTCCTGCATGAACTGGACGTATCCTATCTCCATGTATTCACTTACTCCGAACGCGCCAATACCGCTGCACTCGATATTAAGCCGGTAGTGCCTGTTCATACCAGGAATGAGCGCAATAAGATGCTGCGCAACCTCAGCCACAAAAAACAGCAGTTCTTTAATGAACAACACCTGCATCAAACCAGGAAAGTGTTGTTTGAATCGCTGGGAAAAGATGGTATGATGGAAGGCTATACCGATAACTACATCAAAGTAACCACGCCTTTCCGCCAGGAATGGCATAACCAGCTGATCGACTGGGATCTGCGCTAACCGGACTTCCTGCGAAGCAGCCCCCCGGAGCGGTGATAATATTCCTTGCAGACAAGTATACCACAGCACCCTTTACAGGGGCCAGGATGGCTGTATTATTTCGGAAAACCCGGGTCTGCCTTTACCTCCTGCAATTGTTGCGTATGCCGGTTGGTGTGGGCGGCATCAAGCAGTAACAACTGGCAAGCATCGATAGGACCCAGCGCCGGGTGGTCGGTAATATGATCGCGCATTACGTCTTTGGTGTTGGTTACATATTGGATGAGCTTATCACGTTGTTCAGTAAATGCTTTGATCGCTTCCGCATTGGAGGAGTAGTTGTGTTTGGGAATCCCATACTCAGGCGCCTTTACTTTATGGCTGCGGTCTTCCACATTTTTAATGATCTGCTCATCAGTGGTTTTAATATCTTTTCTTCTTTCCGGATTGGCGGGTTGCTGTACCAGTTTTTGCTCTCCTTCCATAATAGCTTTTTCAATCAGGGTAATATGCTCCACGCATTCAATCACCGACCAGCGGTCTGCCGTGGGTTTGTACTCCAGTTGAGCATCCGTGAGGCCCTGCACATCTTTCAGGAGCTGATCCTTTGTTTGTTGCAGTTGGGTAAGAAGAAGGGATCTGTCTTCCTTTACGCCGGATACAGGGCGGAAGGCAGTAACTGCTGAAAAAACGGCTATTGTCAGCAGCAGTAGTAACTTTTTCATCGTGGTTAAAATTTAAGTGCCAGGAAAATTGGAGTTATTGATCAGAAGATAAGTAAGTTACGAAAAACCGATGATCTCCAGAAATTCCTCCCTGGTAATAAATCCTGCGCCCAGTGAGGCCAGGTGGTCGGTATGCACCTGGCAGTCGATCATTTGAAGTTCATGTGCATAAGTTTGCACAAAGGTGATAAAAGCCGCTTTGGAAGCATTGCTCACCGTAGCAAACATGGATTCCCCGAAAAAGAAAGGGCCTGTTTTAACGCCGTAGAGGCCACCTACCAGTTCATTGTGCTGCCAGCATTCTACAGACATCGCATGGCCTGCTTTGTGCAGCCGGGTATAGGCATCCCGCATTTCGGGTGTTATCCAGGTGCCGGTTTGGCCCGGCCGGGGGATGCTGCTGCAGCGGGCAATCACCCCTGCAAAATCTTCATTAAAGGAAATCCGGAATTGCTTTTTACGCAGCACCTGTTTCATGCTGGCCGATACTTTCAGTTCATCGGGGAATAATACGAAGCGGGGATCGGGACTCCACCACAGGATGGGCGGTTCATCGTACCAGGGGAAAATACCCGAACGGTAAGCGAGCAGCAACCGCTCCACTGACAGGTCCCCTCCTACGGCAAGTAATCCGTCCGGCTCGGAAAGCTGAACAGGTGGAAAAACCAGTTGTTTATTAAGACGAAAAACAGTCATATCGGGAATCAGCTGCCTGCCATTTCTTCGATAGTGGCACTTAGTCCTCTCTCCTGCAGGGCTTCACACAGGGGACGAAGTTTGAGATATTCGCCCTGTTTAACCGCATACTTTCCATTAAAATG
Source organism: Chitinophaga sp. (assembly GCF_035564935.1). Lineage (GTDB taxonomy): Bacteria > Bacteroidota > Bacteroidia > Chitinophagales > Chitinophagaceae > Chitinophaga. The sequence goes on from NZ_DATMTE010000230.1 coordinate 8,382, forward strand.
AATGATCAGCGCACATTGTTCGGCCTGCTCGTGCGTATGCCCGCAAACCTCCATCAGTGAAGAAATGACCCAGTCGAATGTATTCACCTCATCATTCCAGACTACCAGGCTGAACGGAAACTGTTCATCTTCCGCCACCAGCACATCTGTCTCTTCCTCAGGTAATCCTTTTGTACTTGTATGATCGCTCATCTTTAATAAAAGCTTTATGCAAAATTACATGGATTATTCGTTAATTTATCCATATTTAGCAGAGATCTGCGGATTTCAGGATGCTTCGAATTTAAAAAATGGTTATGATAAACGGACTGGTTTTACTGATGGATACGAATTTACCGCTGAAAGATCCGGTGCCGATCTTTTCGCTGGTATTGTTTATAATACTGCTGGCGCCCATCCTGTTACGTAAGCTGCGGATACCCAGTATTATAGGGCTGATCATTGCCGGTATGCTGATCGGTGATCATGGGTTTAAAATTATACAGAAAGACAGTATTGACCTTTTTGCGAAAGCGGGGCTGCTGTATATTATGTTCCTGGCGGGCCTGGAGCTAGACATGACCGAATTTCGTAAGAACCGCTACCGGAGCATGGTATTCGGCGCCTTTACCTTCTTTATCCCCCTTGTGATGGGGTACGTGGTGTGTACTTATGTGCTGAAGTTTAACTTTATGGCTACGCTGCTGGTATCCAGCATGTTTGCCACTCATACACTGGTGGCTTACCCGCTGGCAAGCCGGCTGGGCATCACTAAAAATGAAGCCGTTACCGTGGCAGTGGGCGGCACTATTATTACCGACACAGCGGTATTATTGATACTGGCGGTGATCACCGGTGTTCAGGCGGGCAACATCAATACTTATTTCTGGGTACGACTGGGTATTTCCCTGGTCATTTTCGCCGCTATTATCCTCTGGCTGATGCCAATGCTTGGCCGCTGGTTTTTCAAGAAGATAAAGGATGATAAAACCTCCCATTTCATTTTTGTGATGGCGCTGGTATTTGCTTCCGCCTTCCTGGCGGAACTGGCTGGTGTGGAGGGTATCATCGGGGCATTCCTGGCCGGGCTGGCGCTTAACCAGCTGATCCCGCATACATCGCCATTGATGAACCGCATTGAATTTGTGGGTAACGCTATTTTTATTCCTTTTTTCCTGATCAGTGTAGGCATGCTGGTAGACCTGCGGGTACTGCTGAAAGGCACCGAGGCGCTGATCATCGCCGGCGCACTCACCCTGATGGCGCTTAGCAGCAAATGGCTGGCAGCCCTGTTCACACAGCTGGTTTTTAAATACAGCGCCAACCAGCGCAAGGTGATCTTCGGACTCAGCAGCGCTCACGCCGCCGCTACCATCGCGGTAATACTGATCGGGTACAATATGCATATTGTAGATGAACATGTGTTGAACGGCACCGTAATACTTATTCTCATTACCTGCCTGGTGGGGTCTTTTGTTACAGAGAATGCCGGCCGACGGCTCGCGATACAGGAAGCAGAAAGCAAACCGGAACTGGACGATCAGCCAGAACGTATACTGGTGCCGGTTTCCAACCCCGACCGTATTGAAGCGCTGCTCGACTTTGCCGTGATGATCAAAGACCACAACGCCGCTACTCCTATTTACCCGCTGGCTGTAGTACAGGATAATGAAGAAGCAAAAGAAAAGATACACCTCACCAATAAGATGCTGGAAAAAGCGGTGATACATGCGGCTGCCACGGAAAGTGATGTACAGGTAGTTACCCGCGTTGACCTCAACGTTTCCGATGGCATTACACGCGCCACAAAAGAGCTGCTGATCAGTGATGTGATATTGGGCTGGACTGATAAAACAAGCACCACCGACCGCTGGTTGGGTAACATTTTTGGTACCACGCTGGATAACGTATTGCAACGGGTTTGGGAAACAGTATACGTATGTAATTTCCATTCGCCGCTGAACACCACAAAAAAAATGGCGCTGATCCTACCGCCCAATGCAGAATACGAACTGGGCTTTTTGCATTACATGCAGAAAATGTTTATGCTCGCCAAACAGGCAGGCGCCAGGTTGCTGGTTTTCTGTAATGAGAAAACACAAACCATTACCACGGCATTTGCAGAGCAAACAAAAATGAGCGTGGACCTGGGTTTCCGCCAATTTGATACCATCGAGGATTTCCTGGTGCTTTCCAGGGAAATTACCCGGGACGACCTGGTGGTAGTAGTTACCGCGCGGAAAAGCACGCTTTCCTATCATGCGTATATGGATGGTATCCCTGCAAAATTGCAGCGTCATTTTAAGGACAATAACATCATCCTTTTATACCCCGAACAAAGAGAATTTGATTCGCTGGAAGCAGGATTGCAGGCAGAGGATCTTACGCTGGCGCCTATACAGGAACAGATTGCGAACCTGAATAAACTGGGTAAGGCAGTGAAACGGATATTCAAAAAATAATGGCCGGTACCGGCAGCTAAACGCAAAAAGGTCCCGCATTTCTGCAGGACCTTTTTATTTGTGTGTAGTGTGGGAGCTACTGGATTCGAACCAGTGACCCTCTGCTTGTAAGGCAGATGCTCTGAACCAGCTGAGCTAAGCTCCCCTGAAGATCTTCGGAAAATATATCAAACTACTTTTGTGTGGGAGCTACTGGATTCGAACCAGTGACCCTCTGCTTGTAAGGCAGATGCTCTGAACCAGCTGAGCTAAGCTCCCTCTTAAAGATCTTCGGAAATATGTCAAAACTACTTTGTGTGGGAGCTACTGGATTCGAACCAGTGACCCTCTGCTTGTAAGGCAGATGCTCTGAACCAGCTGAGCTAAGCTCCCTCTTTGTGTCTTACCTATCGTCCCTTTCGTTCGATTGGATCGCAAAGGTATAAACTATTTTTATTCTACCAAATATTTTTTGAAAAAACGCGGGGATCGCCTTCGGCGATGCGAATTTTGTCTGACTCAGGATTATAATGATTTCGCTGATTACGCTGATTTTTGTTTTTTAATTTTGTAATAATCTGGGGAGATATAAGCGGATTTTGTCTGACTCAGGATTA
>NZ_DATMTE010000231.1:0-9293 GCF_035564935.1 Chitinophaga sp.
ATTTGTTGTAAAAGCAGTCATCAATGCAACACACCCTGCCAGGACTGCAACCTCTCGGCTTAACAATTTCATGTTCAATAATTTTCCCTATAAAAAACGACTAAAAATATCATGATGATAAGATTAAAGGTATAGAAAAAGCGGTATAACATTAAATATTAATGATAAACGCGCTATTTGTTGGTTGATTGGGAGATTGGAGGGGATATCTGTTCGTCCCCGATCTGCCGGTGGCCAACCGGTCCATTGGCGATCTTATCCTGATTTGCTTGCTGTCCATAGCCGGCAACCACCTGTCACAATCCCTTTTGCAATTGTTGCAGGCTGTCTTAGTTTTAAGCTGTTCTTATTCCTCATACTCCTCATCTGCCAGATCTTCGTTCGGGATTTTTACAGGTATCGTATTCATTTACTTAAATCTACCCATCATGTTAAAAGCTGTTCTCATGGCCACTTTGCTGGCCACCGGCCATCCCGTGTCCGCTACCGGACCCGAAGAAACCACCCTCATTTTCGTTAATGCTGCAGAAGTGGAATCATCTCCTTCCCCAGATCCCGGTCTTAGCGCCGCAGGGCAGGAGCAAGCCTCTCAACTGGTGTCTTCGCTTGAAGGGATGGATATCTCTGCCATCTATACCACTTACCTTAACCGTTCCGTTCAAACGGTAACCCCGCTTTCAAAAGCGCACCAGCAGCAGCTGGACTATTTCCGTTTAAACGGCGATCCGGATCAAACCACGGCTGTCCTGAAAGACATGATAAAGAAAAATAAAGGCAAAACGATTGTTATTTGCAGTGTTCCCGAAAATATTACTGCAATGTTGCAGCATGCAGGTGTGAAGGGAAAAACTATGAAAACACTGTATGACAAAGGCTGTGGACAGGTTTTAGTGGTGAAACACAGTGAGGGCAATGCAGCAGTAGCACAAAAGTTGAATATGAATATTCAAAAAAAAGTCTAATATTTATATCCGGAAGAGTTGCTAATGGCTTCCCGCCATTATTAACTTTTCTCATAAGCATGGTTTCCGTTTAACGAAAAGCGGGGTTCTCTAACCTCGCTACTATTTTTAAAAACCATGCCGCCATCGGTGTATGTAGAGAATGGTAACAAAGGTTACCGGGAACAATTCAACCTAGTTATTTTATCAACCGCTTTTAAAAATCTGATCGGGTAGCGTCTCCTGTCACGAAAATTAAAAGCTCCGGGGCAAGCGCCTCGGAGCTGAATGATCTGCAAAAACAAACCAATAAAGAGATTTTCAGACCTAAGTACTCATATTGTTATCAGCTATCCCTTTGTATAAAAAGAGATAGCTGATAAATTTGTGCTAGAGATCAAATTTAATACCCTGTGCCAGCGGGAGACTATTTGAATAGTTGATGGTATTGGTTTGCCGGCGCATGTAGGCTCTCCACGCATCAGAGCCGCTTTCACGGCCACCGCCGGTTTCCTTTTCACCACCAAAAGCACCACCTATTTCGGCGCCGGAAGTACCGATATTTACGTTGGCAATACCACAGTCGGATCCTGCATTGGAAAGGAACTGTTCTGCTTCCCGGAGGTTCAGTGTCATGATGGCGGAGGAGAGTCCCTGCGGTACATCATTCTGCATGGCAATGGCTTCGGCCAGCGTGGCGTATTTCATGACATACAATATGGGTGCGAAGGTTTCATGCTGTACAATATTGCTGGTATTTTCCACCGCCGCAATGCAGGGCTTTACATAGCATCCGGATTCATAACCCGTACCGGACAGCACACCACCTTCCACCAGGAAGGATCCGCCCTGTTGCTTTACCTGTTCAATAGCGCTGAGATAAGCATCCACAGCAGCTTTATCGATCAGTGGCCCTACATGGTTATGTTCATCCAGCGGGTTGCCGATACGTAATTGTGCGTATGCTTTCACCAGTCGTGCTGTAAAAGCATCATATACACTTTCATGTATGATCAGCCTGCGGGTGGAAGTGCAGCGTTGCCCGGCCGTACCCACCGCGCCAAATACAGCGCCAATGAGCGACATATCGAGATCGGCATCCTGTGAAATGATAATGGCATTATTGCCGCCCAGCTCCAGCAGGGAGCGTCCTAAACGCCCGCCTACTGCTGCGCCCACCGCTTTACCCATCCGGGTGGAGCCGGTGGCGGAAACCAGCGGAATACGCTTGTCGTGCGCCATCCATTCCCCTGCGTCCCTGTTGCCGGTTACCAGGCAGCAAACGCCTTCCGGTACGTTGTTAGCGGCAAACACATTCGCCACAATATGCTGGCAGGCCAGCGCGGTAACAGGTGTTTTTTCAGAAGGCTTCCAGATACATACATTTCCACAAACCCATGCCAGCATGGAGTTCCAGCTCCAAACCGCTACGGGGAAATTAAACGCGGAAATGATACCGGTGATCCCCAGTGGATGCCACTGTTCATACATCCGGTGTCCGGGGCGCTCTGAGTGCATGGTTAGTCCATGTAGCTGCCTCGACAGTCCCACAGCAAAGTCGCAGATATCAATCATTTCCTGTACTTCGCCGTATCCTTCCTGCAGGCTTTTTCCCATTTCATAGGATACGAGTTTACCGAGATGTGTTTTATGTTCACGGAGCGCCGCCCCGATCTGCCGTACTATTTCACCTCTTTTGGGAGCTGGCCAGGTACGCCATTCTTTAAAGGCTTCCTGGGCGATGGCCACCACCTGGTCATAATCTTCCCGGTTAGCGCTTTTAACGGTAATAATCTTTTTATTATTTACCGGCGAAACCGAGGTGATCTCTTCTCCGTGAGCCGGCAACCAGTGGGTTCCCGTGCTGATACCACTTTGCGCTGCGGTGATGCCAAATGCTTTTAAGATATCTTCCATTGTTGGTGTATTAAGAAGCTAAAATTAGGAACTTTTTTTTGTTTGGGCGGCGTAGGTGCTTTCGAAGATCTTATCGGCGTTGCCGGCTTCAAACCCTTCCCGCCGGTGTTCCCGGCGTATTTCGCCTGCCGGCAGATGTGCAAATGCGGGTAGCACCTTTCTTTCGGCAAATTCCACGTAAGACCCCGCAATGGGATATGCTTCCCCGCCGGCAAAGGTAGCTGTGATCATTCCCGCTACGGTAGCGCTTTGCAACAGGTTACCATCCGGACTGGTTTTTATTTTGCCCCCGGCATCATTGAGATGAAATCCGTGTTGTTCCAGGAAGCGGTTGAAATCAGCCACTGTATTATATCCAGCCGGGAGGTTATGCACGCTCACGGTGAAATGATTGAGATAATAACGGTTGTAGATCACCCACGCAGCATATTCACTTTCTGCGGCCAGTACTTTGTAATCCGCCAGGGTAGGGGTTTCCCACAGGGCGCTGTGGAGGAAGATATCCACGGCCTTGCTGTCGTCCAGGTCCAGTGCATTCACAGGGTCGCTTGTTACTTCATCCGTATAACGGTGAATGATGGCCTGTGCGGCATCGCTCAGTTCGGCCACACGCAGCTCGCTGATGAAGATGCGGGGATATTGTGGTTCGGGTGGAGCATACCACCAAGCATCCAGTTTTTTGGCAGGGAAGTGATATTTATCCATTTTCGTATAGCCGTAATGGAGAAATATTTTCTCAAGCGATTGTACCCCGAGCTGCGGTACACCCATTGTACGGAAGGCGATGTGATCATTTTCAATGTCATCAGCCTGTGCAATAATGCCTTCCTTTACCATGGCGGCAATCACGGCTCCAACATCCGGAACCCTTTGCTGATAGCGCTCCATCAGCCCGTTTAAAACATCTTTTAACATGACATACAGCTTTTAGGGCTAGTTATAATATACCGCAAAGCGGTTGTTGATCAGGTCATTGAATACTACGTCTTCCTGGCGTACAAAGCCATTGGCAGGCAGCAATCCTTTAGCGTGCAGGTCTATTACTGCACAGGCAGCGCCGGCGGTGGTGAGTTGAATGGCAGTAAAATCCCGTCCTCCAACTGCCTGGTTATAGATCTTCCGGGAATAGGACCGTTGTACGGAACGGCCGTTCACCAGCCCGGAAACAGATACAAAAACCAGTACTACGTCTTGCGGGGTGAAAGGTATGCTATCTTCCATTATCTCCTTCAGCATTTCTCTCTTTTTATTGAGTTTCAGCTCATTGAGAAGAATTTTCATCAGCTGGCAGTGACCGGGATAGCGTACTGTTTTATAATCGAGGTTATATACTTTACGGTCCAGTATTTCGGCCAGTGCGCCCAGTCCGCCGGAAGTGTTAAATGCCTCATATTCCACGCCGTCGAGTGCAAAGCGCTCATAGCCTTCCATGGGCATTACTTCTTTGCGTTCGCCTTCATGAATGGCATCGCAGGGATTGCAGTATTCATTGATCAGCCCATCAGTGCTCCAGGTAAGGTTATACATAAGGCTGTTGGTAGGAAACTGGGGCAGGGCGCCCACACGGAGGCGAACGGCATCCAGCGAATCAAATTGTTTTGCAATATCGTGAGCGGCAATGCTGATGAAACCCGGCGCCAGCCCGCATTGTGGCATGAAACTTACATTGGCTGCCGCAGCTATTTCACGGATAGCATTAGTGGTAGCCACATCTTCGGTCAGATCAAAATAGTGGGTGTTGGCTTTGGCAGCTGCTGTGGCAATTTTTACATTCAGGAAAAAAGGGCAGGCACTGAGCACCATATCCTGTTCCTCCAACGCCTGCTGAAGGGAGTTGGCATTGTTTACATCCAGTATTGTTTTGCGGATGCCGGCATCGGTACATTTTTGCAGCAAGGCATTATTGCTGTCGGCCAGCGTTACTTCATAGTCGCCGGACTGTTGCAGTAAGAAAGCTGCAGTTTCGCCGATCTTACCGGCGCCGATAATCATTACACGTTTCATAATCTGTTTGGAATTATAGTGAAGCAGGAGATATTTTCTATCTCCCGGATAAATGAAAACAAATGACGCTTCCCTTTACTACGTATATACGTTACTGTTATACATCACCGGATGCATTTGCAGATTGGCTGAAAAAAGCCAATGCAAATCATCAGACACGATGAATGCCAGTATTGCAGATACAATAGCGTTACAAGCCACCCGGTGGCTTTACAGGAAAGATAAAAAAGGGGAAGTGCTACCTATGGCACATGGGAGCAGGTGCTCCGCAGATAGGAGAGTAGAGAAAGCTGTATGTTTAACAGGTAGTTCATCAACTTATAAAGTGCGAGGCGAATATAGGGAATTTATATTAAATGCAGATGACGAATTTGTAGAGAGATAAACATCTCTTTACAAATTCGTCATGCTTATTTTTTTAAATCAATACTGTTCATTTTCATTCGGGAAATCTTTGGACTTTACATCATTGATGTATGCCTGGGTGGCGCCAAAGATCTCGCTGTAGAGATCGAGGTAACGGCGAAGGAAACGTGGTTTGAACTCCTTATTAATGCCGAGCATATCATGCATCACCAGTACCTGGCCGTCCACATACCTGCCTGCACCGATGCCGATGATGGGAATTTCTACGGTTTCGGCCACTACTTTGGCCAGGGCTGCCGGAATTTTTTCCAGCACAATAGCAAAGCATCCTGCTTCCTGCAGCAGTTTTGCATCGTTGATCAGCTTATTGGCTTCGGCTTCTTCGGTAGCGCGTACGGCGTAGGTGCCGAATTTATAGATAGATTGAGGGGTGAGTCCCAGGTGCCCCATCACCGGAACACCGGCGGAAATAATACGTTTTACAGATTCAATGATTTCTTCGCCGCCTTCAATTTTAATGCCGTGGGCGCCGGTTTCCTTCATGATACGGATGGCAGATCCCAGCGCTTCCTTGGAGTTACCCTGGTAAGAACCAAAGGGCAGGTCTACCACTGCAAAGCAGCGCTTAATTGCCCTGACTACTGAAGCCGCATGATAGATCATCTGGTCCAGTGTAATGGGCAGGGTGGTTTCATGACCAGCCATCACATTGGATGCAGAATCCCCTACCAGCAGGATATCAATGCCGGCATCATCAAAAATGCGGGCCATGGAATAATCATACGCAGTAAGCATGGAGATCTTTTCCCCGTCTACTTTCATCTTCTGCAGTATATGCGTAGTGACACGCTTTATTTCTTTATTCACAGACATAAGCAGTGAGCATTTAGCATTTAGCTGTTAGCAATAACCGCAAAGGTGGTAATATAAAAAGATAAAAGGAAATGTTTTTTATGTACGGCCGGGAATCAGGAACTGACTGCGATTTCCTCGTAAAGGGCGTGAATAAGACCATCTGCAAGACCTATTTTCGGTACATAAATTTCCGGCGTATCTGCCCAGCGCATAATATTCACGTAGATCTGCAGGGCAGGAACAATTACATCGGCCCGGTCTTCGCGCAAATTATACAGGTGAATGCGTTCTTCCACCGTGAATGCACTAAATTCCTTGTAATAATCTTTCAGTGTATCCAGTGAAAGGGGCTTACCTTCTTTTCTTTTGGAGAGGGAGAATATTTTATTGATGTTGCCGCCGGAACCGATGGCAATTACGGCGCCAATGCCTTTGAGCTGTTGCTTCAGGAAATCTTTCAGTTGTTGCCAGTGTGCATCGGTAACCTGTTGCTGCAGCAGGCGGATAGTGCCTATGTTGAAGGATTCCTTAAAGATCTGTTTGCCGGCGCTGAAAAGGGTGATCTCGGTGCTGCCGCCGCCAACGTCGATATAGAGGTACGACTTTGTTTTATCCATGTTTTCAGCCACATGGTTTTCGTAAATGAAAGCAGCTTCTTCCTGGCCGGTAATGATCCGGATGTCGATCCCGGTTTGTGCTTTTACTTCCCGGAGAATATCCGTGCCATTGCTGGCATCGCGCATGGCAGAGGTAGCGCATGCTTTGAGATATTTGACCTCGTATACATCCAGCAACAGCTTATAAGCCCGGATGGTATCAATCAGGTGAGTGGCCTTTCTGTCTGAAATAACCTGGTTGTTAAATACGTCAAAACCCAGTCGCAGCGGTACTCTTACCAGGTTTAGCTTGGTGAAGTCCATTACGCCCGTACTATTCGGCGATGCTTCAGAAATGAGCAGTCTGGCAGCATTGGAGCCTATATCAATCGCAGCTAATTTCATCTGTCAGTCGTTAGATCAAAGGGCAAAAGTATAACTTTTTAAAGTTAATGGTATTGTTTTTCGTGAAGGTATTTATAGATCTCTATTTGTGTACGGATCTTTTTATCTCCATCTTTACGGTACTCATTTTTCTGCTCATTATCCAGCACACGGGCCTTTACATTACCGCTCAGCTGGATGTTCATGATATCGATCAGTTCCTGTCGTATAGCCGGGTCCGTTATAGGGGCGGCGGCTTCCACGCGGTGGTCAAGATTACGGATCATCCAGTCGCATGAAGCGATGTATACTTTTTCCTGTCCGCCGTGATGAAAAATAAATACGCGGGCGTGTTCGAGGTATTCATCCACGATGCTCACTGCGGTGATATTCTTCTTCCATTTTTTATTTTCCGTATAGGCGCAACAGATACCACGGATCACCATTTTCACTTCCACGCCGGCTTTCGCGGCTTCATACAGTTTCGCGATGAGCGAGGCATCGGAAAGTGAGTTCATTTTAATAGTGATGGCGGCTTTCTTCTTGTGTTTGGCGTTCTTGATTTCCCGGTCCATTAGTCGCAGAAAGGTATCGCGCATGTTATACGGACTTACCGGCAGCGTTTTACAGCCTTCCAGGATTTTGATATCATGACGTGTACCTTCCAGGTAGGAAAAGATGCGGTTCATATCCGCAATGATGGCCCGGTTGGTGGTAAGCAGGCAGTGATCGCCGTACACCCTTGCCGTTCTTTCATTGAGGTTACCGGTGCTAACAAAACCGCATTGCAGTGTTTTGGTGCCGATCCGTTTTTTGATCACGCATAGCTTGGCATGTATCTTCATGTTGGGGATGCCCAGCAGTACTTTAACGCCTTCTTCTTCCAGCCGCGATTTCCAGTCGAGATTGGCTGCTTCATCAAATCGGGCGCGCAGTTCCAGCACCACGGTTACCTGTTTTCCGTTACGAACGGCGTTCACCAATGCGTTTACTATCTTGGAATTACGGGCAAGCCTGTACGCAGTTATCTTTATGGACGATACGTTGGGATCTATGGCTGCTTCCCTCAGCAGGTCAATGATAGTATCGAACGAGTGATAGGGGAAGTGCAGCATTACCTCCTGCCGTTGTATTACGTGCATTACGCTGGGCGCATTTACGAACAGCGGATGGGTAAATGTTTTACGGTGTGAATGGGGTGGGAAGATGGATTCCGGGAAATCCATAAAATCCTTGAAGTTATGGATACGTGCGCCCGGGATGAGGTTATCTTTCCCGGAGAGGCCCTGTCTGCGCATAAGATATTCCAGCAGCAGGGGATCTATGTCCTTGTCGTACACAAACCGTACGGGCTTGCCTTTGCGCCGGTCTTTCAGCCCTTTTTCAATCTGGTGGATAAGGCTGTCGGAGATATCGTTATCAATATCCAGTTCCGCATCGCGGGTTACTTTGATAATGTGCGCGGTAAATTTATCGTAACCGAAATAGGAAAAGATATTGGGAAGGCAGAATCGTACCAGGTCTTCCAGCAGTATGATATCATGTTCCCCGGGTTTGGAGGGCAGGATAATAAAACGGGGGAGTACCGTGGTAGGTATTTCTATGAGTGCAAATTTTTGCCGTACGGAATTATCCTGTCTTGCCAGTACAATGGCCAGGTAGATGGATTTATCGCGCAGGATGGGGAACTGTTGTATGCTTTCAATCATCAGGGGAATGATGGCAGTGCGTACCTGTTCGTTAAAATAGTTGAGTACAAATTTCTGTTGCTCCCGGTTGAGTTGTTTTTCGGTTCGCATGAAGATGTGCTGGGCTTCCAGTTCTTCAGCGATATCTTTCCATACCAGGTCAAACTCCCGTTGCTGTTCAATTACGCGGATTTGTATTTCATCCAGTATTTTATCAGGATTTTCTTCGAGATGCATTTTACCGGCTTTGCCGAAAGACATCATGCGTTTAAGCGTGGCTACCCTTACCCTGAAAAACTCGTCGAGGTTATTGGAAAAGATGCCTAAAAAGCGGATACGTTCATGCAGGGGAACGGTTTTATCTGCTGCTTCCTGTAATACCCTTGCATTGAAAGAGAGCCAGCTGATATCCCTGGCAATCATTTTTTTCTTATCTGTAAGGGGTTTCTTTGTGGTTGTTTTCTTTGGTACTGTTACTTCGGGCATTGTTATATTATCAAGGTTTTCACCATTCGGCAAACGCATACAAACTTATTTACATT
>NZ_DATMTE010000232.1:0-1538 GCF_035564935.1 Chitinophaga sp.
TATACCTATGTTTGTTGACTGGGATCTATTTTACGATACGTTTCCGATGCCCGCAGCTCACGCAAATTCGGGAAATGATCCGTTTGCTTTTTGATGGCAATAGTTCGGACAAAGGAATTTCCTCATTTCAGGCATTCTCGCTCGCTATCTCCGGTCGTGTGGGTACAGGCAACATTGCCGGTGTTGCAACAGCCATCGCCATGGGCGGTCCCGGAGCTATCTTTTGGATGTGGGTCATCGCTTTTTTGGGCAGTGCATCGGCTATCGTGGAGGCTGCGCTCGGCCAGATGTACAAAGAGGTCAATGACGGAGAATATCGGGGCGGGCCAGCATTTTATATTCTGAAAGGATTGCGTTCCAAGGCTTTCGCCTGGACATTTGCTATCGTCACGATCATCAGTACCGGATTTTTACTCCCCGGCGTGCAGAGTAATAGCATCGGTGCGGCGGTTGAATCAGCCTTCAACTTGTCGCCGAGCGTCACCGGATTGAGCATAGCGGCCTTACTGGCCATCATTATTATCGGCGGTGTCAAGCGGATCAGTACCGTCGCTGAGTATGTCGTTCCATTTATGGCGGGAGCCTATATTCTGATGGCATTAGTCATTATCGGTCTCAATTTTACGCAGATACCAGCCATCATTTCACTGATTGTAAAAGCCGCCTTCAATCTGGAGGCAACCTTTGGTGCTGTGGCGGGCATGGCAATTTCATGGGGCGTAAAACGGGGCATTTACAGCAATGAAGCCGGTCAGGGCACCGCGCCACATGCTGCTGCCGCCGCCGAAGTATCGCATCCCATCAAGCAGGGGCTGGTTCAGGGCTTTTCAGTCTATGTCGATACCATGTTTGTCTGTACTGCAACAGCCTTGATGATCCTATTTACGGGACAATATAATGTGGAAAATCCAAACGGAGGGTTTATCGTACAGCACCTTCCCGCTACGGAAATGGGGCCGGGCTTTACGCAGCAGGCCGTGTCACATCACTTCCCTACCATCGGGGGTGCTTTTGTCGCTTTAGCATTAGCGTTTTTCGCGTTCACAACTATCATGGCCTATTATTATATTGCCGAAACCAATATCAGTTTTGTAAGTCGCAAAAAACAGCACAAGACCATACTTATCTGGGTTTTGCGCCTGCTTATGTTAGTATCCACCTATGTAGGCTGCATCAGTACGGCAAAGTCTGCCTGGACGTTGGGCGATATTGGCGTTGGACTCATGGCCTGGCTCAACCTGATCGCAATTTTATTGCTCCACAAAAAAGTACTTGCCATTTATGATGACTATCGTGAGCAGCAGAAGGCCAAGAAAGATCCGATTTTTAACAACGATAAGTTTAATTTTCCGAACATGGAACTATGGTCCAAAAAAAATAGCGACACGCTAAACTAGCTGATTGAAATAGTTGCATTTTTTCCTGGTACTATTAAGTAAACCATGCGCGATTATTCGTCGAATAGCATTTTAAGTCAAATTAAAGTGCTATCCGACGTTTAAACAAAAGGTTATCGAAATACCTTCTGTATTAATTTA
>NZ_DATMTE010000233.1:0-5798 GCF_035564935.1 Chitinophaga sp.
GTTATTGTCACCTACGAATACACTACTAATTTTTAACCGATGGATACCTTTACCCAAAATTCACTGCAGGTAGAAAGCATCAGAGGAACCGATACCGGTAAAAGCACCTTGCTTTACGAAGTTCCGGATGCAGAAAGCATCTTACTGTTTGTGGGAACACCGCATAAAGAGATGCAGGCTGAAAACAACCCCTTCAGATGCATAGTGACGGAGAATGTAGCGGATGCGCAGAAAGTGATCAACCAGTTGCAGCACATTTTTAAGAAAGTGCCAGCAGCTATTATTTACCGGTTCGATAGTGCCTATGAATCGGCCCTTTCGGAATGGAACACCTATTTTAAAACGCATCAGTTCCTTTGCTCTATTCCCTTTTTTGTATACACAGATAAAGGGTTTGATGAAATGAAGTCGCTAATGGGCAGGCATACCTTTATCGATGATATCATCACACAGGAGGCGTGGCAGGTGCTGGGTAATAAAATTGCCATCGTGAGCAAGGTAAAGCGTATGCGCACTTTCCCGGTATACCGGAGCAGTACCCTGCGCACAAGGCTTTATACCCGGAGATTTTACAGCAACTTCCTGAAACGCTCGCTCGATGTGGCATTGGCAGGCGGCGGCTTGCTCATGCTGAGCCCTGTAATGCTGGTGATCGCTGCTTTGATCAGGCTCGAATCCAAAGGCCCCATATTTTACGCGGCCAAACGCGCCGGCAGGAACTACCGCGTCTTTAAATTCTATAAGTTCCGGACCATGGTACCGGACGCAGACAGGCAACTGGATAAGATCAAACACCTGAATCAGTACGACGGACAAACAGACGGTCCTGTTTTTATAAAAGTATCCAACGATCCAAGGGTGACCAAACTCGGTGGTTTCCTGCGCAATACCAGCCTGGACGAGATCCCGCAACTGCTCAATGTGTTGAAAGGAGATATGTCGCTGGTGGGAAACCGCCCGCTGCCATTATATGAAGCCAATACCCTCACTACCGACGAATGGGTGGAAAGATTCCTTGCTCCGGCTGGTATTACGGGCTTATGGCAGGTAAGTAAAAGAGGTAAAAAAGAGATGTCCGTAAAAGAAAGGATAGACCTGGATATTAATTACGCCCATAACCGCTCGCTGAGGTATGATATGTGGCTGATGGCAAGCACGCCATTCGCGCTTGTACAAAAAGACAATGTATAATGATAACAATTATAACAATAATACTGTTTGTTTACCTGGCCGGTTGTGTACTGTATAATCTTTTGTTAGCCATCGCCGGCCGTTTGAGCCGGAAGAAGAAAATTGCATATGAGGAAACGGTGACTTTTGCGAAGATTGCCATTCTTATCCCGGCTTATAAGGAAGACAGTATTATTTTATCCACTGTTAACAGCTATAACCGCCTGCACTATCCTTTGCATCAGTTTGAAGTAGTGGTGATTGCAGATTCTTTGCAACCCCGTACCATGGAAGAGCTGGCGGCTACAGGTGTGAATGTGATACCGGTTAAATTCGATAAAAGCACCAAGGCTAAATCGCTGAATGCAGCATTTGAAAAATTGGGAGATAATTATGACCTGGCACTGATTTGTGATGCAGATAATATGCTGGAGGCAGATTTTCTTTTAAAGATCAATCATGCTTACCAGCAGGGGCATCATGCCATCCAGGGACAACGGGTGGCCAAAAATCTGAACACGCCGTTTGCGATTCTCGATGCTGCCAACGAAATCATCGCCAATCATCTTTACCGTAAAGGCGCCAACGCATTGGGGTTATCGTCTTCTGTAATTGGCTCGGGCATGGCGTTTCATTACCCGCTTATCAAACAGATACTCAGCGAAATACAGGCTACCGGCGGGTTTGATAAGGTGTTACAGTTACTGGTGATATCAAAAGGCCACTCCATTTTATACCTGGAAGATGCTTATGTGTATGATGAGAAGATTACACATGCAGCCGTGTTCGAAAACCAGCGGAAACGCTGGATGTCCAGCCAGCTGGTTTATTTGCGCACGTTCTGGGGCAGGGGATGGGCGGCTTTATTCAGAGGCAACGTGAATTATTTTAACCTCGCAGTATGCCAGAACGCATTGCTGCCGCGTATGTTGCTGCTGGCAGCATTAACGGTTTGTACGGCCATCGGCTTCCTGCTGCAGCGTTTTATACCCATGTCTTATTATTGGTGGATGGTTTTGTTTACGCTGAATATAATCAGCCTCTTACTGCCTATTCCGGGGAAGTTCTTTACAAAATATCTTTTTACAGCCATGCTTACTTTACCACGCGCGGTTGGCATCATGATATTATTGTTGTTCCGCCTGAAGGGAGCAGATAAAACTTTTATACACACTACTCATACGCAAACAGGTATTGATAATCCTTTATTAGATGCAGCCAGAAAGTAATACATATTATCCGCTGGTATCCATTATCACTGTTAATTATAACAATGCCAGGGTAACCGTGGAGCTCATGGCCTCCCTTAACAGGATCAGCTATCCCAACCTGGAGGTGATTGTAGTGGATAATGCCTCCGCAGAAAGTCCTGTTGCGGTTATAAAGAACGAATATCCATCTGCCATCGTTATCGAAAGTAAAGACAACCTGGGTTTTGCGGGCGGAAATAACCTCGGTATTAAGGCCGCCCGTGGTGAATATCTTTTCCTGGTGAATAATGATACAGAGTTTACGGAAGGATTGATAGAAGGATTGCTGGAAGTATTTGCCAAACACCCGGATGCCGGTGTGGTAAGCCCTAAGTTCCACTACTTTTTTCAGAAAGGGACCATAGAATACGCAGGGTATAAAGCCGTGGATACGCTTACAGGCAGAAACAGCATGATCGGCTGCCGCGAACAGGACAAGGGTCAGTATGATGCGATATCAGAAACGCATTACGCACACGGAGGCGCTATGATGGTAAGCGCAGGGGCGCTCGCTAAAGTTGGACTGATGCCGGAAGTATATTTCCTCTATTACGAAGAATTTGATTGGTGCGAGCAATTCAAACGCCAGGGTTATAAAATATATTATCAATACAAATCGCTGATCTATCATAAGGAGTCCATGACCACCGGTAAGAACAGCCCCCTGAAAACGTATTACATTACGCGTAACAGGATCTTATTCATGCGCCGGAACGTAAAACTTCCTGCCAGGATGTTCTTCATGCTGTATTTTATTTTTCTTACGATTCCCAAAAACACCGTTCAGTTTTTACTAAAAAGGGAATCGGTTCATATGAACGCATTCTGGAAGGGAATTTTCTGGAATCTTAAACACCCTAAACCGGATAATTTATGTGTGGCATAGCAGGGTTTATTGATTTTACCCAAAAATCAGACGCAGATATCCTGCGTAGCATGACAGATGTAATGGCGCACCGCGGGCCCAATGATGCCGGCTACGAGGTATACGAACATCCCCGGGCTTCCGTGGGATTGGGACAGCGCCGTTTATCCATCCTGGACCTCTCCAGGTCTGGTCATCAGCCCATGCACTTCGAACAATATTCCATTATTTTCAATGGAGAGATATATAACTTCAAGGAGATCCGTACCGAGCTGGAAAAGCTGGGCCACCATTTTCATTCCGGCGCCGATACGGAAGTGCTGCTGAAAGGCTACGCACAATGGAAGGAAAAGATCCTTGATAAATGCATAGGCATGTTTGCCTTTGTGATCTACGACCGTAAGGCGGAGGAAGTAACCCTTTTCCGTGATCGTGCCGGCGTTAAGCCTTTATACTATTACTGGCATAACCGCACCCTGCTTTTCGCATCTGAACTGAAAGGTATTTGTGAACATCCGGCTTTCCGGAAGGAGATCGATGAAAAAAGTTTATCGCTCTTCCTCCAGTACAGCTATATTCCTGCTCCTTATACCATTTACAGGAACACACATAAACTGAAACCGGGTCACCTGTTGAAGTTGTCGCTGAACGATGCCGCTGTAAAGGAAGTGCAGTACTGGAATGTACTGGATGCCTACCGGCAGCCGCTTACAGGGTTGTCTGAATTTGATGTGATCAAACATACGGAACAGTTGATGCATAATGCATACAGTTACCGCATGGTATCTGATGTACCGGTAGGCGTGTTTTTAAGCGGCGGGTATGATAGCGCCAGTGTAGCCGCCCTGCTGCAGTCTAACACCTCCAGCCGTATTAAAACCTTTACCATTGGATACAAGGAACCGCAGTGGGATGAATCGAAAGAGGCAAAGAAAATTGCCATGCACCTGGGTACGGAACATCATGAATGGATAGTTGGTCCCGCTGAAGCAAAAGAGGTATTACACCACCTGCCGGAAATATACGATGAGCCATTTGCCGATAATTCTACCGTGCCTACCACACTGGTGAGCAGGTTTGCCAGTAAGGAAGTAAAAGTGGTGCTTTCTGCCGATGGGGGTGATGAAGTGTTTGCAGGATATAATAAGTTTAACCAGTCGCTCCGCTATACCGGCAGTTTTCCAAAACCATTGCAACGCACCATCAGCGCTGCCATGTCTGTAGTATCGCCGGAAGTGATCCCTTACTTTAATAAGCAATATAATTTCGCTTCCCGCTACGAAAAAATGAAACTGATATGGGCCAGCGGAAAACCGCAGCATGCCCTGAAGTATATCAGCCAGTACCTCACGGAAAACGAAGTGAATTATTATACCGCCATGCAGGCAGATGGTTATAAAACCAACTTCGACATGAACGGCGAACTGGATAATATGAACGATCCGCTGAACAGGTTACTGGCAGTGGATTATAAAACCTTCCTGGTAGACAATAACCTGGTGAAGGTAGACAGGGCCACCATGTCGGTAAGTATTGAAGGCCGCGAACCTATGCTGGATCACCGGTTGGTGGAATTTCTGGCAAAGGTGCCTGCGGGATTGAAAGTAAAAGACGGCATCAATAAATACATCCTGAAAACAATTGTACATAAATATATTCCGAAGCCTTTAATGGAGCGTCCAAAAAGACCTTTCATTGCCCCGTTGCAGGAATGGTTCAGGGATGAGCTGAAAGAGCAGATGCAATATTATCTCTCCGGTGAACGCCTTGCAAAATCAGGGTTGTTCAATGTGCCGCATGTAGAAGGATTATTGAAGAATTACTTATCGGGCGGTAAAGTGAGTCATCAGAAATTATGGAATATGCTGGTTTTCCAGTTATGGTACAGCCGCTGGATAGAAAAATTATAGTATGGGCAAAATGAATGGCAAAACACGGGTACTTGAAACCATCCGCCAGGGTAAGATCGGCGGGGGAGAGAGTCATGTACTGGACCTGGTGGCGTCGCTGGATAAAACAGCTTTTGAACCCATTGTGCTTTCTTTTACAGAGGGCCCTATGATAACGGCTTTGCAGAAAATGAATGTTTCTGCATTTGTTATTGAAAGCGAGAAAGCGTTTGATATCAGTGTATGGAAGAAGGTGAAGAAATTTATGGAAGATCAGCGGATAGACATTGTACATGTGCATGGTACCCGCGCCAATACAAATGTGTTGTGGGCCGCACGCCGCCTGGGATTACCGGTGGTGTACACTATTCACGGCTGGTCTTTTCACGATGGATTGCATCCGCTGGCCAAACGCTTACGTATTGCCGCCGAAAAATTTATTACCCGTAAAACACAGGTGAATATTTGTGTATCTGAATCCAACCGGCAAACCGGTATCAAAGCCTTAAAAGGTTTTTCCGGTATCGTGGTGAGGAATGGGATCAACCTGCAGAAGTTTAATCCCCATGCACCATACCCGGATCTGCGTGCGGAATATGGTATACCGGAAAATAAGCTGCTGGT
>NZ_DATMTE010000234.1:0-3200 GCF_035564935.1 Chitinophaga sp.
GACACCAGGCTCTGTGCCTCAGGGTCATATACTTTGATCTTGTTTTTCAGGAGGAACAGGTTGGAGCCATTGAAGTATACCCTCACGCTTTTAAATACTGTTTTGCTTTGATGATGCAACGGCACTGCCCAGCCAAGGTTCAGGTTCTTTAAACGGATGAAGGAAGCGTTATCCAGCCAGAAAGTGGAAGCATTGCCGCCGCCGCCTTCTTCCAGGTAAACCGGGTACCTGCCGTTGGGGTTTTGCGGTGTCCAGTGGTCGGCCCAGAATGCCGCGCTACCTGCTTCCTGTGTAAGGTATTGTGCATTGTTAAGCTGTTGCGCCCGTACTTTATAATAATTGCCCGTACCCTGGATAAGCACATCTATACTGAACGATTTCCAGGTAGCTCCCAGGTTCAGGTTGTAGATAGAAGGCGGAGTGGAATACTTAGCAATAAACTCCTGGTCGTTTCCATCAATTTTTCCATCGGGCTTATCGGAGGTGGCGCCGCGTATGTCTTTGAAATTAAGCATACCCAGTTTCGGCACAGCACCGTTAATAGTATAGCCGGCTGGCAGTGCATCAATATCTGCCTGTGTACGGAGAATATCTGTAGCAATATATCCCATGATGCCGCCCGATGGCCTGCCAATCTGGTTTTGATAATCCCTGATATTCTGGGCCTGGTTAATACGCACCTGTTTATTTACCGCGTAGCTGTAGTTAACGCCTGCATTAAAGGTTACATCTTTACTGATGGCCTTCCTGTAATCAACGCTTACTTCATACCCTTTAGATTCCATCACCCCAAAATTTACCAGGGGATAAGTAGCGCCCCAGGTGGTAGGCACACTGGCGCCAATATCGCCCAGGATGTCATTTCTCCTGGTCATAAAGCGGGTGGCGGAGATGTTCACACTGTTATTAAACAGGCTGGCGTCAAAGCCGATGTCGATGGATCGTTTTTTCGCCCAGGTAATATCCGCATTCGGGTAAGCCCCCAGTGACACGCCATTGGATATATTGCCAAAGATGGCGCCTGTATTTTTCCGGTAATATTGCTCCCACTGCAACGTGGTATTCAGCGATCCGTCGGCATTCAGATTAGGCTCTTCACCCGTCATACCAAAGGAAGCCCTGAGCTTAAAATCATTCACAAACCTTACATTGTCTTTAAAGAAGGCTTCATCACTGATACGCCATCCTGCAGATACAGCGGGGAAAATAGCATAGCGGTTACTTGGAATAAAATACCTGGAGCCCTCATACCTGAAGGATCCTTCTACCAGGTATTTTCCCGCGTAGTTATAACTCAAACGTGCAAACGCGGCCAGGCGTCCATCGTCAAATTCACTGCCGCCAACCCCATAGTTCAGGGGATCACTGCTGGCCAGGCTTAACTGGTCCAGCTGCCGGGAAAGTACAAACTGATTCCTGGCATTGAATTGATCGTTGTTGGTTTCACTCTGCTCATACATGGCCGTGGCGGAAATATTATGCCTGCCAAATGATTTATCATAATTAATATAGAAATTCAACTGGTAAAAACTGCCTGCATTGTAGGTTTCATTGATCACGTTACCGTCGTTCCGTTGTTTGGTACGCGAAAAATCTATCTCATCACCTATAAGATGGTTGTTACTGCCGAACCGGTTGGTGATATAAAGGTTGTAGGGTAAGTTAAGCGTTTTCCTGAAGTCATGCCTCGTATAGCTGGCAAAGGTAGCTCTCAGCTTTAACCCGTCTACCAGCGACGACAAGTTATAATTCACATCCACCAACGCCTGGTAGTTACTCCATTTTTTACGGTTATAGCCGGTATTCCCGTTAATCACCTCCCCGGGATGCCATGCCATCAGCGTTCCTATGGGATAGCTTTTACCATTGTATTCCACGTAATCCGGCGCCATTTTACCCCTGGTCAGTAACCCCTTGTACAGATCGGGCATGTCATCGTTATCGTAGTCGTACTCCCAATAGGGCTTCTGATCGTTCCTGATATCCGTAGTCAGGTTAAGTCCAATATTAAGATCCCGGGTGATTTTGGCATCTACTTTTGCGCGGATGTTATACTTTTGGTAGTCTACATTATCAAAGGAACCGGTTCCTTTATAAAACGATCCGCTTACAAAATAATTGACCTTTTCACTGGCGCCGGAAACATTGGCTGTAGTACGGTATTCGGTGGGTCGCTTATAATACTTTTTCAGCAGGTTCACATCGTGTGTTTTCCAGTAATCCAGTTCATCTTTCGCATAATACCTGGAATCGGTCTGGTAACCGGTAGGATTTATCTGCTGCAGGATATCATTTGAAAATATGGCCTCATCATAAGCGCTCAGCGTTTTTGGCTGCACAGTAGGCTCGTTGATGCTGTAGCTGGAAATAACATTTATCAGGGGAGGACCGGTAATCCCTTTCTTTGTTGTTACTACAATTACCCCGTTGGCGCCACGCACCCCGTAAGCGGAAGCAGAGGCCCCGTCTTTCAGTACGGATATATTATCAACCTCGGAGGCATCCAACCCGTCGAAGGCGAACTGATCGGAGATCACGCCATCAATTACGAATAAAGGCGGTTTGGCAGGGCCAAAGCCATCGTAGGCGCGTACACGGATACTGGATGATTTACCAGGTTTTCCGCCGCTTTGGGTAATCACCAGGCCGGGCACTCTTCCCGCCATGGTTTGCGACAGCGTTGCTGCCGGTACTTCCACCACGTCTTTTCCCTTCATAGAGCTTACACTCTGTAACAGGTTTCGCTTGCTGCTTTTACCATATCCCAGCACTACCACCTCTCCAAGTTCAGCATTCGTTTTAAGACTCACAATCAGGGAGGATTGCTCCGCCGGTTTTAGTACAAAATTATCAATGGTCCAGGTTTTATAACCAATATAGGACACGCTGATCTGGTAGGCTGCTCCTGCTTCCAGGTTTGGTATAGAAAACTTTCCCTCTGTATTGGTGAGGGCTGATTTCTTCTTCTGTGTATCACTTTTGAGTGTTACTGTAACGGTGGCTGAAATTAATGGCAGTCCTGTTTCATCCTTTACAACACCTGTAATTTCGGGAGTTTGCGCCTGCAACATGGCAGTACTGAGGATACAGAAAAAGAGGAAGAACAGTTTCTTTGTAATTTTTTTTTGCATAGTGTTTAATTATTTTGGTTCTTAGGCAAAAGGAGCCTCTTCCCGGTAAACCGGGTAAATGCAAATGCT
>NZ_DATMTE010000235.1:0-2947 GCF_035564935.1 Chitinophaga sp.
ATCAGCGTAATCAGTTTAATCCTGAGTCAGACAAAACCCGCGGCGATCATTTCTTCTTCTTGCCTTTGCTGTCCTTTGCTTCGCGGCAGCATTTTTCCTGGGCGTCTACCACGGCAATGTTTACCATGTTCACAATTTGCCTTACAGTACTTCCCAGCTGGAGGATATGCACCGGTTTTTTCATTCCCAGCAGGATAGGTCCGATGGCATCAAATCCGGCAACTTCCTGCAGCAGGTTATAGGCAATATTACCTGCGGCCAGGTTAGGGAAGATGAGTGTATTTACTTCTTCTTCCAGTAATTCCGTAAACGGATAATTATCTTTCAGAATTTCCTTATTGAAAGCCATGGCTGCCTGGATCTCTCCATCTACAATGAGGGATGGATCCCGTTGCTTCACAATTTCGCGGGCCTTGCTCATTGTTTGTGCTTCCGGTGTTTGGCTGCTGCCAAAGTTGGAATACGACAGCATGGCAATACGCGGTGTAAGGTTGAAATTTTTCACCTCCTTCGCCACCATCATAGTGATATCCGCAATTTCCTCTGCCGTTGGATTAAAATTCACGGTGGTATCTGCAAGGAATAACGGTCCGCGCTTGGTTTGAATAATATACATACCGGCTACACGCTTTGCACCTTCTTCCATACCTATTACCTGCAGCGCCGGGCGAATGGTATCCGGGTATTTGCGTGTGAGGCCGGAGATCAATGCATCTGCTTCTCCTGTTTCCACCATCATACAACCGAAATAGTTACGTTCCCGCATAATTTTACGCGCTTCATAAAGGTTCAGTCCTTTACGCTGGCGTTTTTGGAAGAACAGATCACCAAAGCGGTGACGCATTTCCTTCATCTCTTCGCTCTTCGGATCTATGATCACCACATCATCTATTTCGATGGCATTTTCCAGCATCAGTTCACGGATACGCGCTTCGTTACCCAGCAGGATCGGAAGGGCGATCCCCTCATCGTTCACTACCTGTGCGGCTTTCAGCACCTTCAGGTTATCTGCTTCTGCAAACACCACCTTCCTCGGGTCACGGCGGGCTTTGGTACCAATGATCCTGAAGAGCTGATTATCCAGTCCCAGGCGGTGATTCAGCTCATTTTTATAGGCTTCCCAGTCAGTGATGGGTTTATGTGCAACACCGCTGTCCATGGCCGCTTTGGCCACTGCAGGGGCTACCGTACTAAGCAGGCGGGGATCCAGCGGCTTGGGAATGATATATTTTGGTCCGAAAAAGAGATTCCTTTCATTATAGGCAAGGTTCACGATATCTGGTACCGGCGACTTTGCCATATCGGCCAAAGCCCGTACCGCAGCAAGTTTCATGGCCTCGTTGATTTGCGTGGCCCTCACGTCGAGCGCCCCGCGAAAAATATAGGGGAATCCCAATACATTGTTCACCTGGTTGGGATAATCGGAGCGGCCGGTGGCCATAATAATATCCGGGCGTGCCGAAATAGCCGTTTCATAAGCAATTTCCGGGTCGGGGTTTGCCATCGCAAACACGATCGGGCTTTTAGCCATGCTCCTGATCATTTCTGCCGTTACCACGTTTCCTACTGATAGTCCAAGGAACACATCCGCACCTTTCAGGGCTTCTGTCAGCGATTTAACTTTAGTATTGGTAGTGAATTGCTGATGTCTCTCTGAAAGATCCCGGCGCTCTTTGTTCAGTACTCCATCTTTATCAAACATGATAAAGTTTTCCGGTTTGGCGCCCAGCGCCACGTACAACTTCACACAAGCCATGGCAGCGGCTCCCGCACCATTCACCACTATCTTTACTTTTTCTATTTTCTTTTTTACCAGCTCCAGCGCATTCAGCAATGCGGCGGAAGAAATGATGGCCGTACCGTGCTGATCATCATGCATGATCGGAATTTTCAGTTCTTTCCTGAGCCGGTCTTCAATCTCAAAGCATTCAGGGCTTTTAATATCTTCCAGGTTAATCCCCCCGAAAGTGGGCTCCAGCGCTTTTACAGCGGCCACAAAGGTATCCGGATCCTTTGCATCCAGTTCTATATCAAATACGTCGATATCAGCGAATATCTTGAACAACACCGCTTTCCCTTCCATTACCGGTTTACCGGCCTCCGGGCCTATATCTCCTAACCCCAATACAGCGGTACCATTACTGATAACGCCCACCAGGTTACCTTTTGCGGTATATTTATAAACGTTTTCTACGTCGTTGAAAATTTCTTTACATGGTTCTGCCACTCCGGGGGAGTAAGCAAGGGAAAGATCCCACTGTGATTTAGTGTCTTTTGTAGGTATCACTTCTATTTTACCCGGCCTGCCCTTTGCATGATAGTCCAATGCATCCTGCTTATTCAGTTTCTTTGCCATATAAATATAAGATTGTTATTGGGCGTGCAATATACGAAGTATTGAAATAAGGCCATCCACCCAAATAGTGGGATATCCCTTCATTATTAAACCCGCTAACCATTAAATTTACTTACTTTTACAGCGTTAAACATTCGTAAATATCATGATACAACGCATCCAGAGTCTTTATCTGCTATTGGCTGCCGCCGCAGGCGCTGCTGCTCTGTCTTTCGATCTGTGGAGGGCAACCCTTTCCAATAGTGTAAAACAATCTGTAAACGCCTCCAGCAACTATCTCCTGTTTGTACTGTACGTCGTTATCATCCTGCTGGCCCTGGTCACTATCTTCCTTTTTAAGAAGCGTAAACTGCAGTTCCGGCTTACCATATTTAACATTCTTTTTGGTTTCGGAGCGCTGGCATATCAATATTACGTGGTGCAGCAAACAGCGAATAAACTGAATAGCGGCGGTGTTTCCATTACCACCGCTTCCTATTTGCCGGCATCGTTCTTACCAATTGTGATTATTATACTCCTGTTCCTTGCTGCAAGAGGTATTTATAAAGATGAGAAACTGATCAAATCCCTCGACAGGCTGCGATAAGGCCC
>NZ_DATMTE010000236.1:0-2800 GCF_035564935.1 Chitinophaga sp.
GTTGTCATTTTTGGTCACCGCGGCAGATACCTGTAATAAGTTGGTAGACTGGCTTATAGCAAATGCAGGTGAAGCATTGGTACATCCTGTAAAAGCACCTCCTACTTCTGTAAATAAAATATAATAGTTTCCAGGAGGCAATGTGCCAAAATTATTTACTGTAACAGGTCCTCCGGAAAGTCCTGTAGAACTGCCAGTTATTCCTGTACTTGTATTGGACTGCGCATTGAAAATTTCATAATTTACCTGAGTTGCTCCGGTATCATAATTGCTGAACGTGAATGAAACATTTCCGTTGGCGCTTCCTGTACATGAAACATTGCTTACAACGTCAAGTGTTGCCGTCAGGTTAGAAGGCGAATCAATAGGAAGGTTGGCCGATTTGAAATAGTAACATTGTGTCACTACATCATAAACCACAAACGTATAGGTTACTCCGGGAGTTAATCCCGTGAAAGTTGTTGTTTCTGGGGTTCCAGGGTCAGCAGGCTGATAATTGTTGGAGTAAGGAATAGTATTGTATTCTAAAATTGCAAACTGGAAGTTACCGCTACTTACGGCAGAAGTTACTGTAATTTTAGCGGTTCCACCGTTCAAACAGTCTGTTGTCACGGCTGATACGTCTATTACTAAGTCATCTGGTGGTGAAGCAATAATGATATTGTTCCTGACAACCGAACAGCCATTGGCGTCGATTACATCAACCTGATAGATACCGAAAGCCAGAATTTGGAAAGAATGGTCTTCTCCTGCCGTAGCATTATAACTATCAGAATAGCCAAAGTTATTGCTTACATGATAGGTGAAAGGTCCGGTTCCTCCGGTTAAATTCCGAACGATAATCTCCCCATAGGATGTTCCTCCCGGATTATTACAAGTAATGTCAACAGTTGAAACATTGTATGTAATAGCGTCTGGTTGTGTTAAGGTAATCGTTTCGGTATCGGTACATGAATTACTGTCGGTAATGGTAATCGTATAATTTCCTGCAGGCAAACCTGAAGTTTGTGAGCCAAAGTTTGTACCTGTAGTCGTATTTACTACAGAAATAGCTATTGGTGCTACTCCGGCGGTATTGTCTATGGCTACAGCAATCGCTCCACTATTATCGCCATTACACAGAATGTTTTGTGTTTGGGTTACTGAAAGTATGGAAGGATTTGACAGCGGTGCTATTGTTGCCATGTTTGTACGTACGACACAGCCAATGTTGTCTGTAATCTGGAACTGATATGTTCCCGGTGTAGCTGTAGTATAATTTATTACCGACCCAACAACCGGAGTAATGGCTCCGTATGCTCCTCCGTTAACAGATGTCTGATAAGAATAAGGAGCTTGTCCGCCGTTGATGGTGATGTCTATTTCTGCATCTGGGCTGCTTGTACAATCCAGACCTTTATCCAATATTGAAACGGTTGTAAGTTGCTGGTTTATCGTTTGCGTAACAGTATCGGTACAACCGTTTGCATCTGTTACTTCAATAGTATAGGTTCCCGGCGTCAGATTGGCAAATGTACCCGATGACTGATTGCCTCCCCCGTTTATCGTATAGGAAAAAGGCGCTAATCCCCCGGTTACGGCTACGCTTATGGAAGCACTGTTTGTTGTGTTATAACATAAGTTTGAAGACGCGTTTACAGAAAGTACAGGAGGTGTTGCCACATTTATAGTGAATGTTTCTGTCTTCATACAGTTCATTGAGTCAACTATATAAACCACGCCAGTGCCAGGTGATGTAAGGTTGTTGAAAACCGGACTTGATTGATAGCCAATTACTCCGTCAGGTCCTACGAGCATGTACTGGTAGCTGCCCCAGCCGCCTGTTGCTGTAACAGTTACACTTCCGGTTCCTGTACAGGTAATTGGGCTTATGGTAAGTGTGGCGTCAAGCGCAGATGGCGGACCGTTGATTATCTGAGTTGCCGTAGCGGTACAATTAGTAGTGTTGTCGGTTACTGTAATTGTGTAAGTTTCAGGAGGAAGCGTACCTCCTGTTGAAATGTTATCTGCTGAAACATTGGTTCCGGAGAAAATAATTGTGCCTGAACTATTCCTGATGACATAGTTATATGTTGTTGTATATCCGCTTACAATATAATTCACAAAACCATTAGCTGTTGCAGGGTCAAAACAGATTGGATTTCCTTTTCCCACGATATTTACAGCAATAGGCGTCACCTGATTGATTGTGTAATTTCTGGTAAAAGAACATCCGTTAGCATCCGTTACCTTAAAAGTATAAGTTCCTGGAGCCAGCCCTGAAAATACAGCATTATTTCCATTGTTTGCTATTGCAGCCGCTGGTGCCGTGATTTCATAAACAAATGGTCCTGTTCCGCCAGTTACTGTAAGAGTTACGTTGGAGGTCAAAGCAGGGCACGTTGGTGCTGTTGCCGCAAATTGGATATTTGTAGGAGGCGACAACGGACTGATTGTAATTGCGTTTGTTCTGAATGTACAGCCATTAGCATCTCTGACGGTAACAGTATAGGTTCCCGCTGTTAATCCGCTAAATGAAGTTGCAGTACCAAAATTAATTCCGTCAATGCTGTATTGATAAGGAGCTGTTCCGCCGGTTACACTTCCGGTAGTAATGCTTATGGTTGCACCATTAGTGATACAGTTGTAAGGCTGTGTTTGGGTTACATTTCCGGTAAGTGGTTCCGGTTGTGTCAATGTGAAATCAGTAGGGAATTCGCAGTTAAAAGTGGTATTTTCCTGAACAAAATAAGCTGTATAATTTCCGGGTGCCAGTCCGTTAAAAACACCGGATGTACTGGTCGCGACTTCAAATCCTAAA
>NZ_DATMTE010000237.1:0-8514 GCF_035564935.1 Chitinophaga sp.
ACGTATACATTGGTATACCCCAGCAGCCTGGCTTCCCGGCCTACAATATGGCCGGCGCGGCTCACCAGGTCTTTATTCCAGGTGCTGCCTATACCAATAGGCGCACAAAGCGGCGTGGCCCTGTCGTGGCACAGGCCGTGAATGCCTTCATTCGTAAAATCTACCGGGATCCCCAGGCGGGTTTCCTCTATAAACCAGCGCTGCACCGTATTAATGGCGGTAGCATGTTTACTGAAGGGATACGAGTATTCCGTTTGCGCTTTCTTATTGAAGGGAAGGCTGTTGAGTTCCTCATCTATATTGGCGATCCCGTCTTTCCATACCTGTTCTTTCCAGCCGGCGTTGGGCATTTCATCTTTCAGCACGCGGCCATAGCCGTAAAGGGTGGCCATCTGGCAGGTTTTCTCTTCTATGGTCATCTGCGACAGCAGGTCCTGTACCCGCTTATTAACAGGCTGACGGGGATCTTCAAAAATATCTTTCCTGCCATTTTTATTAAAATCAATCCAGCCGTCCTTGTAAATGCCGGCTTTTGTTTGTGCATTGGCAATAGTGGCTGCCAATAGCAGCAACGTGGCGCCCGTGGAAATAAGCTTCATCTCTATGGTATTTAATATTCCGGCTGCCAAAATACTAGTCTATGCAATGGATTGCAAAAAATATTTTAAGAAGCATCAGGATTAGTTAAAATATCATCCTGCAAAGGGTCAGGATAATTTGGGGTCAACAGAACCATGTACAGAATACAGGAAAAATGGGAGGAGTTCAAAATAGGGTTGCACAGAACCATATGCAACCCCGGATTAAAAACACAACTAAAAAAAACGACTTCTAACAAACAAAGCATAGCTGTTATAATGCTGACGCGGAAAACCCTGCTTCCCTCTATCTTTTTTAAACTTTTTTTTCCTCCTCTTTTCCTGCTGATAAAATTATTATCTGTAATGTGTAAACCGCTATTTGTTTCAAAAAGATAGTTACTTTCGCAGCGATCATTTCATATACTAAAACTTCCTGAAGGTTAAATGATTACATCACCTTCTTACCAGGCATATAAAGAATTATTTCATTCGCAGTACAACGACTTGTGTAACTATGCCTATAGTTTCCTGAAAGACGATGCAGCAGCGGAAGATGTGGTACAGGAAACCTTTATTAAGCTTTGGGAGAAACACCGGCAGCTGATAGGCATACCGAATATAAAAGCATACCTGTTCCGTGCGGTCAGGAATAATTCGATTTCCGTATTACGCAAGAAAGGCACAGAAGAGGCGGGCAACAAAGGCTTTGAGTGGCTGGCAGATGTTTCGGAAGATCCTGGTGAAAAAGAAATTGAAAATGCAAAACCTTACTATGAACAGCTGGTGTACGAGGCTATCGCAAACCTACCCCCACAATGCAGGGAGGTGTTTACCTGCTGCAGGCTGCAGGGCATGACGCATCAGCAGGCGGCCGCAAAACTGGGCCTTTCCGCCAAAACGGTGGAGAACTATATGGGACGGGCCCTGAAACTGCTGCGAAAATATTTGCAGCAATACGGTTTGCCGGTAAGTATCCTGTTTTTGCTAAAATTATTCATACCCTTGTAGAGGGTTCTTATATTTATGAGCGTTAATTAAGTAGAGCACACTGTATTATGGAGCAATTTGACACCTACCTGTATGAATTGATTGCCAAAAATCTTTCTGGTCAATGTACGGAAGCTGAATCTGCTGCCTTGCAACAATGGCTGGAAGCCTCTCCCGGGAACAGGGCGGAATATGAGACATTGGCAAAGCTGTGGCGCGACAGCAATGCGGCCGCTGTGCCTCAAAGGCAATACAATACAGCAGCAGCCTGGGATAAGGCCAGCCAGGCCATTCAGCCACCCGCTTCACGCGTAAAAACACTTTACACCAAATACGCTGCAGCAGCGGCTATCCTGGTATTGCTCACCGCCGGCGCCTGGTGGCTGGAAACACGCTCCTCCCTTAAAAAACATGAACTGGCCGCTAACGACGGCAAAATAAAAAGCCTGGAACTACCCGATAAATCAATGGTTACCCTCCGCCAGGGCGCCACTATCAGGTACATCAACGGCTATCGTCACAATCAGCGTATCGTGGAGCTGGAAGGAGAAGCCTTCTTCGAGGTGGCCAGCGATCCCGGACACCCTTTCCTCGTGAAAACACCCAACCAATCCGTGATTGAAGTGCTGGGTACTTCCTTTACCGTGCAAACAGGAAAAGACAGTACCGCCGTTACCGTTGCTTCAGGCAGCGTAAAACTGGGCATAGAAGGCGATACTGCAACAGTAATACTGCACAGCGGGCAACGCGGCATATGGGGCAATGGGCTCCTGCTGGCCAATAATAATCATAACCTCAACTTCATCGCCTGGAAAACAGGTATTTTGCAATTTAATGACCAGACACTGCTTGAAATATTGCCGCAATTAGCCGACTTTTACGCAAAAGATATCAGGGTTGATGAAAAATACAGGGAAACCGCATCGCAGCAAAAAGCTACGATCACATTCCGGAATCAGTCCTGCGATGATGTTTTGCATGAATTACAACTATTGCTTGGTTTCCATTATCAACAGGAGGGCGACTCCATCGTCATCAGCCAGTAAACCCAAACGTTATTCCATTACTTACGGCATCCTGCTGTTGTTACTGTTCCCCTTCCAATACCTGCGGGCGCAGCAAAACGGGAATGATCTGCTGCATGTCAGTTACACGCCGGCTGCAAAGCAGGGAACCATCCTGCATTATATACAGGACCTGCAAAAGGTAACCGGTATCAGCGTTTCCTACAGCTCCAGTTTTTTACACCTGAACAAAAAAGTACAGCTCAGCGGAACGGAGAAAACTACCGGCGCTGTACTGAGTGCCATCCTGCAGGGAACAGGTATCCAGGTAGCCGCCCTCAACGGGAAAATATTCCTGCTCAGGGAAACTTCACAAGTGCAATATTATACCATCAGCGGGTTTGTAAAAGAAGTGAACAGCAATGAGCTGATCATCGGTGCATCTATATACGATCCGGTTACCCGCAAAGGAACCGAAACCAATGCCTACGGCTTCTACAGCCTGCAGGTGCCGGATACCTGCCAGGGCCTGGTGTTTTCACATATCAGTTACAAACCCGTATTTCAGCACCTGCCCCCGCCGGACGACGGGCAGATGGACATCCACATGGAGGCACGCAGCATGCTGCAAACCGTGGTGGTGAACGGAGAAAAAGAAACGGTTACCACGCAACCGGGGTATATTAATATGCCCGTTGGATATGTATCCAACTTCCCCGCCCTGCTGGGTGAAAAGGATGTATTAAAATCACTGCAGCTGTATCCCGGAACGGGCAGCTCCCTGGAAAGCAGCAGCAACCTGCTGGTAAGAGGCGGCGGCGCCGACCAAAACCTCTATCTCCTCGATGGGGTACCGCTTTATCATACCGGTCACCTTTTCGGGCTTTTCTCCATCTTTAACGGAGACGCTGTTAAAGACGTATCGCTTTATAAAGATGCCTTTCCCGCCCGCTATGGCGGCCGCCTTTCCTCTGTAGTGGATATCCGTACAAAAGACGGGAACATGAAAGAGTGGCATGGCAGCGCCTCCTTAAGCCCGGTATCAGGCAGCTTCCTGCTGGAAGGCCCTGTGGTAAAAGACCGTAGCTCAGTTTCCCTGTCGGTGCGAAGATCCCTGGTAGATGCCTTTTATGGGAAAACCTTACTAAAAGACTATGGCAAGTACTATCTCTATGATGTAAATTTTAAACTGAACCAGGTAATTGACAAGAAGAACAGGATCTATGTCAGCTTCTATAAAGGACAGGATAAGATGTTTATCAGGAGCGAGAACCCGGTTATACAACTATTTGATGATTACAATTTCGACTGGAGTAATATCACCGCTGCCGTGAAGTGGACACGGGTAGTGAACCCCAGGATATTTTCCAGCACCACCGCTACCTACAGCCGTTTCTATAATCTCTTTACACAAAATTCCATCATCCCTCTCTCCTTTTACGACTCTTTGTTTGTAAGGGGAAAAGGCGTTTCCCGGATCAGGGACGTTGCCATCAGGAATGAAACGGAATATACGGTCAGCAACACACATCATATTTCCTTCGGAGGCGGTTATACCTATCATAACTTTGCGCCCACCGCTTACCATAACAATATCTCTGCAGGAGAAGCCACACAAAGAAAAGCGCCTATCTATTATATGTCCGAGATCTCTGCTTACGCAGAAGATGAACTCAGGCTGCTGAACGACCGGCTGATAGTGAGGCCTGGACTGCATTTCGGGGCACTGGCGCAAAGCACTTCATTTTACAGCAGCCTGCAGCCCCGGTTGATGCTGCGGTGGAAGCTGCCGCATTCGCAATACCTGCAGGCCTCCTTTGCTGAGATGACCCAGTTTGTGCATCAACTCACCACACCGGTGATCAATCTACCTACAGACCTCTGGGTGCCCAGCACGGAAAATATAAAACCGGAACATGCGTATTCGTACAGCCTTGCTTACCAGCGGCAATGGGATAATCACTGGCGCTTTAATGTGAACCTCTATTATAAACAACTGAAGAATATTGTGACTACCAATACGGTGTTGAATATCTTCGACAACTCTGACCTCTGGGAGAAAAAAGTAATTGCCGGCAATGGTTATAACTATGGTAGCGAACTGCTGCTGGAAAAAACGCAAGGCAAACTTACGGGCATCTTTTCCTATACCCTGTCGTGGGCCTGGCGGCAGTTCGACCGCCTCAACGCCGGTAAAATGTTCCCATATAAGGAAGACCGGCGCCATAATCTTTCCCTGGCGCTCAAATACCGGTTTAATCCGAAGTGGAGCCTGTCTGCCTCATGGAAATTCGCCTCCGGCGCACCTTTCACGTTGCCGGTGCAAATATTCCCCGACTTCGACTGGAGCCGTAATATCAAAGGATACCTGGATGAACGTTACTCGCCGTTCTCCACCTTCCAGGTGAATTACCTGCCCTACATTTCCCGGTTAAACAACTACCGGCTGCATCCCGTGCATCACCTGGATCTGGGCGCCACGTTAAACCTTGGTAATGAAAAGCGCTTCCATCATGTAATTACAGCAGGCGTATATAATATCTATAACCGGACGAATCCTTTTATTGTGAGCTTTGACCAGTTCTCGTATTTTGATTATTCCAACGTATACCCGTTGCAGTTATACCAGTATAGTTTGTTCAGAACCTTACCTTACCTGAGCTACACCTTCAAATTTTGATCAATGAAATACCTTTTTATATTCATACCGGTTTTAAGTATCCTGCTCCTGGCGGGCTGTGAGCAGGAATTACCGCTGCCGCCCAACAATGCCGTTCCCCGGGAAGTAGTATACAGCGAACTGGTAGCCAATAGTGTTCCCGAAGTGAGGGTAGGCAAAAGTAAACCGGTGGGCCCTGGCATTAACACTGGTTTTGAGCTGGTAGAAAATGCAGATGTACAGCTGATGGATAAGAACGGGCAGCTGCTGGAAACGCTTACCTATGATAAAGACTCCAGCAATGCCATGAGCGTGTATCGTGGTAAAACAAAACTGGATGCAGCCAGGAACTATAAAGTGCAGGTGATGGTACCCGGCCTGAAAACCGTTACCGCCATGGCTTCCATCCCTCCGCCCTTTAAAGTGGACCTGCTGGACACGGTGCGTACATTGCTTAACGGCCGGCCGGTTTTGCGTTTTCATTTTACCGTGAGTCCTATTCCAGGTGTGAAGCAATACGTGGTAATGGAAGCGCTGAAGCAAAGCGTTATAACAGATACCACTTTTTCGTACAGGGGTATCCGTTACAAGAAAAGCGAACATGATTCCCTTTACCGGAAAGTGAAGCATTTGCCCGGCTGCAATCCCAGAAAAGACAGTAGTTTTCTCAACGATTATCTCCGCATCCCCTGTTATACACAGGACGAAAATGCAGACAACAACCAGATCGGCGGCCTGAATGAAAATTATAACAGCATCCTGTTTACCCAATCCGGCAGGCCGCTTACTACTTATTTTTATATCAATGCCACCGCGCTCAGCTCCAATCCTGCTGAAGCCATTGCTCCTGTGGGAAGGGTGCTGGTATATGTAAAATCTGTCTCCAGAGAATATTATGATTTCCTGCTCACCTATGAAAAGGTAAAGCGCAACCCGGGGCTGAACAGCCTTATCCAGGCCATCCAGCTCAAAAGCAATACACAGGGCGGGCTTGGTATTGTAGGCGGCAGCTACCAGAAATTATATTACCTGTATTACGACAAACTGTAAGTGTTACTTTATTTCGTATAGGTTATCCCGTTTATTGATGTCTGCTACCCAGGTGCTGCCCAATGTTACTTTTTTTATTTTTTGGGGAGATGGAAACCGGAGCAATACTGTTTTATTGCCTTTTTCCCATACAGCAATGCTGCGGTGTAACTTAACGGTACTGCTATCTTCAAAAAACACGGTAACATCTATGGGTACGGGTTTATTGCCAACGGAGGTGATTTCAACGGCAGCCTGTTTATCTTTCTGTGTTACACGGGTAATGCCCAGGTCGGGAAACCCGTTGTCGAAGAACCAGCTTTTCCAGAACCAGTCCATATTCCTGCCGGCGCCGGTGTTCATGCAGTAAAAGAAGTCGTATGGCTGCGGGTGTTTACCATTCCATTGCGACATATAATAATGCAGCGCTTTCAGGAAAAGGGCGTCGCCCAGCATATCTTTCACATAAAGATAGCCCAGGGCGGGTTTGGGGTAAGAATTGGTGACATAGGCATCCGTAGTTTGATTAGACGGCGTCATGACAGGCAGATCCGCCTGCTTACCGGCAATAAAGTTGTAAGGCGCCATCCCATAATCATCCACGATGGAGCTGTCGATCAGCGGCGATATGATCCACTCTCCTATGGTAGCCCATCCTTCATCCATCCAGGCGTATTGTGTTTCGTTGGTGCCCATGTAAAAGGGAAACAGGGTATGGAATATTTCATGGTCGGTGAGCTCTATGGTCTGCGCTTTATCTGTTAGCGGATTATCGTTCACCATCATGGGGTATTCCATCTGATCCAGTCCGTCGAAAACCGTTTCATGCGGGTATGGGAAAGGCCATGCAGGAAAATGGTGGCTCATCTTATCTACCGTAGTGCGGGCATAATGTATTACGTCAAAAAAATCGGCATGGGCAGGGTTAAAGGCAACATCTACGCGGGTACGTCTTTTTGTAGCAGCGTCCACCTCAACGCTGCTGGCATTCCAGCAGTAGTGATTGCTGATGGCAAATGCAAAGTCGGTGACATTAACGGCCTCGAATTGCCAGGTGCCGGCATTACGGCTGCGGTTGATGTTTCCCTCCTTTATATCGTTGCTGTCTATTATCGCTATCACATCGTTACTTTTCTCAGCGGCAGCGATGCGCTGTACATATTTATCGTTATATACAGCGGCGGTATTTTTCAGATCGCCGGTGGCCCATACCTGGTAGTTGCCAGGCACTGTAATGGCTACACGAAAATCGCTGAAGTCGTTATAAAACTCCTGTGTGCCGGTATAAGGGATCTGGTCCCATCCGTTGATATCGTCGTACACGGCAATGCGCGGGAAGAAGTAAGCGATGAAATAGGCGCCGGAATCTACCGAACCCGTTCTGATATGCGTATTTTCATTGAGGGTGTAGGAGAAGTCGAGCGCAAACTGCACCGACTGTCCCGGATAAAGCTCCGGGATATACACCGGCATATTGGTACCGCGAATGGCGCCCGGTAAAGGTTTAGCTTCTCCGTTCACTTTCAGGTTCTTTATTACCACGCCGTTGGTAAGGTCCTCCGGGGAAACAGCCATATTCCTGATGGCGCCTTTCTGGAAAAGGTTGGGAAACAGTTTGAAGTTAACCGCCCTTAACGTATCTGGACTGTTATTCGTGTATTGGATCTGTTCTGAGCCAGACACGCCGTTGGTAGCCGGATCAAAGGTTACCCTGATATTGTACCCGGCCTTGTTCTGCCAGTACTTTGGGCCTGGTGCGCCGCTGTAGCTGCGGGTTTGATGATCGTATGCCTTTTTAATGGTCAGCGGCATATATAAAGGGGTTTGACCGGTGGCTTGCTGAAGCGCCGCCAGCAGCAACCATAGAATACAATATTTCCTCATAAGCTGAATAAAGCGGTGGCTTCAAAAGTAGGGAATTACCCCGAAACGGCATCACAGGGGGTAAAGCGATTAAGGAATATGCGTGGTATCTGCCGGTG
Organism: Chitinophaga sp.; assembly: GCF_035564935.1. Lineage (GTDB taxonomy): Bacteria > Bacteroidota > Bacteroidia > Chitinophagales > Chitinophagaceae > Chitinophaga. Next base: position 8,243 of record NZ_DATMTE010000237.1, read on the forward strand.
CTTTAAGAGAATCTGCCGGGATACGCAAACTATCGGATATGGGATTATGCAGGCTGTCGGTGGCCGTATTCGTACTGTCTTTCCCGTTGGCCCCCTTTCCCGGCAAGGGAATAGTGGGGGCAGTATTGCGGCGTTTGGAGGAATAGCCGGTTACAGTACCCATATTTTGCATGTCTTTCATTGTTTTTTTATCAAAGAGATATTTGGGGTGCTTCTCCGGCCGGAGGCCGCGGTCGAACTGGGCCTCTGCTCCTACTGCCGGCGCCTTGTAT
>NZ_DATMTE010000238.1:0-13614 GCF_035564935.1 Chitinophaga sp.
GGAAACATTTCTTTCCTGCCTGTTTAATACTTGCATATTATAAATCGTTTTGGATTGAAATTATCTTGTTAAATTACCTGTTAAACACAGGCAGGTTTTTCGTTGAAACAATTAATGTTGCTGCGCTAAATTAATCAGTAAAAAACCAGCGTTTGGTTTTATGCTTACGCAGGTATTCCGCATCTTCCTGTGATTCTTCTTTCACAAAAATGTTGCTGTCCTGCTTGCGCCCGATATAATCCAGCCGGCTCAGGCTTTCAAACAATTTGTTCACTGCCCTTACAAACGGGATCATGGGTTGTAAACACTCTCTTACATCCAGGTGTTTGTATTTGATATTTGCACAGTTCACCATAAGTGTTTCCAGTTCTCCCTGCCGCAGTTCACACCATTCAGACAGGTAATTAAGCAGTTCTTCCTTACCGGCGCCGGCGCGCTGGTCGATAGCGTTTTTCATGGTACGGGCCAGGCCGGCAATAATTTCCAGCATCTGTGCCGGGGGTTGCTGCAATGCCAGCCACCTGAACTGTGTGATCCTTGTACCGAGGAACTGTACCATTTTTTCGGTGATATACAGTACTACCAGCGCCAGGTCGTTTTGCTGGTTTCTGCCATAGATCTTCTGCACAATATGCACACCGTATAGCTCCATCTGCCCCAGGAACTGATCCAGTTCATGGAAGAGGTCTACCAGCGCAGGATGTGCGCTTACGATGCTGCAGGGTGGTATATAGTCGTCATCCATCTGGGCGCGGCCATCCGATACACTGATGCGGCCCAGCACGATCTGGTAACTGCCTAACTGTCCTGAAGGCAATTGTGATGCAGGCGCTACATACAGGCTGTATTCCGGCGTGGCATAGGGTAATCTTGGCGGATCTTCATCCAGTAAAGGTTCCCCGCTGGGTTGCCTGTTAAACGGATTTACCTGTATTAAAACATAATAAGTGTTTTCTGTATGTTGGGGATCCCAGGTATAAGTAGCTTCCGGGAAAGTAGTGGCATACTTCAGTGAATGCACAGTATGTTCAGGGATTTCAATGCGGCCCCCGCCGGGCGTTATAGCGCGGCATTCGGTAAGTTTGATCCTCCATTGATGTTGGTTGTCGTTTACAAACCAGCAGCGCAGGGATTCTTTATTTTCTCCTTTGGGCGGCAACAGTCCGTAGTTAAGTGCGTGAATACCGCACGCCAATGCATCCCTGATCTGATCCAGTAAAGCATTCTCTGTATCTATAAAATGCTGCTTTTTTATCTTCATTCCATCTACCCAGTTAACGGGGAAATGCTTGAGCGGTTCTGCCATAATACTGCTTTTTAGGATAACATAATTCTGTTGCAAATGATCACGCTGTTCTCTTTAATGCCATTCATAAATACCGCTTTATCCGGGTCCAGTGTTTTGGCGCTGCCAAACCAGCGTGGCTTCAGGTGGAATACCCAGCCGTACGGTTGCCCGGTGTGATCTACAAAATCAATTGGCGTATTGGGATAACGGTCATTGTAGTCATTGATAAAATGATAGAACAGGTCTCCCAGGTCCATTTTGATGGGCGTACGCGCCCGGAAATACGTGCGGTTATTATCGAGCGGCCCTTTTTCCATTTCCAGCCCTATAACGATCAGGTCTTTCATCTCGTCTTCATTCACCTCCGGTACATCTTTATAAATGGGATACTGCCACCATTTATGCACTTTCACCGGGATGGCCATCATCTTTTCAAAAGTTTTATAAACGAAAGTGGGCAGTACAAAAGAAAACATACTGGTGAGCATGGGATAATAAAGAAAGGTATCCTTATCGAGTATCCGGTTCACCAACACAAAACCGGCGCCGCCAAACAGCCAGATGGCCAATATAAAGGCGAGCTCCGATACCAGGGTAGTTTCATTGGCCCAGAAGCGGGTATACATAAAGTGACAGTGTACAACGCCAAGCCCAAGGAACCATACTTCGTAGAAAAGATACTGGTTCATCAGGTTCTGATGAGTGAAAAGGAACGGAATGGAACTGATCACGGCAAATACCAGCGTCATTATTACTAAATACAACAGTGCCTTCTTCTTATAAAGACTGAAATTTTTAATGTACCTGCTGAGCAAAGCCACTATAAAGGAGCCTATAGCCAGGGCGCCGGCCAGCATGATATAAAACTTAGCGGTGTATCTCATAGTTCTGTTGGTATGTCAAGGTTTTTCGGGTTTGGGTACTAACATTTCAGGTTTTTTCAGATGGTCGTTAATAGCAAAAATAATTCCATATAAGCATCTGCCGGTTGCTTTCAGAGAAAAAAATTATATCCCATGATCCCCTGCTCAGGTTGCTTATCGTGCAAGGTTACATTTTTTTCACCGGAAGAAGGCAGCAGCACCGTTTTAATTTCCACATCTGCCGGGAGCAGGTATCCGTAGCAGGTTTCCAATAGCTTTCCGTAAGGCTGCCAGGGCAGATAATCGTATATCCGTTGCCGTTTCACCGGGCCAATGCTCACTGTTACCACGGGCATATCCGTATAGCAGGCTGTGCCTACCATAGCATCTACACCGAGCATACATTCGCCCAGTGGAATGCTGTTCTCTGTTTGCACCATTTGCGGCGCCCGTTCCCAGCTGATGGTCACTTCTTCTTCCAACACCTGCTCCAGGCAAAGCTTTACCAATGTCATATTACCGGCTATGCGGTGCACATACGGCAGCAATTTTACCAGCCGGTTTACCGCACTGGCAGGAAGACCCGGAGGCAGTTCCCAGAATTGATGGAATAGCTGGTCGGTGTCTTTACCGAACACATCAAACAGCAGGTGTTTCTCCCGCTGCTCCAGGTATACACGTTGCAGGAAAAACTCATTTTCCAGGGGCTGAAAGAAGCGGCGGGCCTGTTGTTGTTGCTGCTGCTGCTTTTTATACCGCGCTACCATTTCCGTAACGCCGTGCTGCCTGGAAGACGGCTCCTGCTTAAACTCATGAAACATCCCCTGCGGCAGCCGGTCATAAATACCGTCGCGCGAAAGGAAAAAATTAATAAACGGCTGATACGGCTGGCTGTCGTCCAGCTTCACTCCTGTGATATCTGTTGCAAACGACCGGGTAAATACATTCTGCAACTGCACCACTACTTCTTCTTCCCGTACCTGGTTATCCAGCAATTCCCCCACCACTACTTCGGCTCTTACGTCGTATGGTAAAGCATTCACGTGGTCAATCACTTCTTCCAGCACGGCAGCCTTCTGCGCATTATTTACCATGAGGTCTTATTTAGGTTTCTCTGATCTGCTATTAGCGGCAAACTGTTAGCATAACTATCATTCGTCTATGGTTCCGGGCTAACAACTCAGTAACAAAAATAGGGGTTTGATTTTATTATTAAGACATATTACGGCTTAAATTTTGCGCCATGAAAAAATTTCTCCCATAGCCATTATCTTTGGCAATTTATCTGAAAAAAATACTAAAATTGTAAAAACCTGAAAAACCGATGGCCCCCCGTAAACCCGAAAATGAACGCAAGGTAAATTCATTCAGACCGTTTGGAAAAATCGCCAGCCATGTTGACCCGCTGGTGCTATGGACCTTCCTCGGACTGTTCCTTGTTAGTATGGCACTGCTGGCATTCCAGCTGGATGGCCGTGAAGATTGCAGTAATACAGATATAAAACTCAGTCATATTCAGAATAGTAACAGTAAAGCATATGCCGTTGGAGAAGTGATCACTTTCAATGCAGAAAACGCCGGCAAAAAAAGTTCGGAGTATACATGGGAATTTGGCGACTCTACTGCCAAAGCCACCGGCAGGCAGGTATATCACTCTTTCAACAAAGCCGGCAGTTATATGATTACGCTCACATCCGGCAAATGCACCTGGCGTAAAGAAGTAATGGTGGTAATGAACACACCGGCTGCTACAGGTAATCAACCCGATATCTTCCCGGTAATAGACGGCCCTGCTGAAGCCTTCGCCGGCCGGCCGGTTACTTTCACCAACTCCACCCCTTCCGCCAAAAACTGGGTATGGCGCCTGCTGCAGGATAACGCAGAGCCCCATAGCGGTTCTTCTGTTACCTACACCTTCTCCTCTCCCGGTGAAAGAACTTTATCGCTCATTATTAACGGCGATAGCAGTCATATGGTATTAAAACATATTACCGTATTCCCGGCAAGGGCCACAGCGCCGGAAGAGCGGCCGGAACCGGCCTTTAACCCCGTGCCACTACCCGCACCAACACCGGAAGAACCGGTTAAGAAAGAAGAGCCGCGGCCTACCATCTCCGACGATGAATTTAAATACATGCTTACACAGGTAACCCTGAAACAAAAAACGGCTAATGATTTTGCACAATACCTCTGCAACAACCTAAATGCAAGAGTAGTACTTAATACAAATGATGTGGATAACTTTACCCACTTCTGTCAACGGATCTACGGAAAGAAAAAATTCAAGATCGAAAGGGTGAACCTGGCGAAAGATGAAAAGGGATGTGTAAAGGAAATCCTCATTATGTATGACCGCAAAAAAGTGCTGGGTATATTTTAAGCGCATATCATGAAAGGAAAATATTATCAGTTGCCCATTGATTTTTCGCTGCTGCTGCAGAAAAGAGACATGCCGGCCATTTCGCTGGAAGACTCCATCGCGCAGCATATCCACCTGCTTATCACCACAGTGCTGGGCGAAAATAAAGATGACGCCCAATACGGCTGCCAGTGGTGGGACAGCGACTTTGACATCAAAGCCTCCAATAATGAAGTGAAGGAACAGATTGAAAATGCTGTAAAAGCTTCTATCACACGATACGAAAAGAGAATTTCGCAGATCAGGGTAGTGGCCGCTGTAAACCAGGAGGAACTGATGCTCCCTTCCACCCGTAAAATGAAAAAGAAGATCCGGGTTACCGTTTCGGGAACCGTTACCAAAAACAATCATCCGTTTCAGTACAGCAGCTTCTTTTACATCAGCCCGTTGTCGTACGATTGATTATTTGTTTATTAACCGCTCATGAAAGAAAAAAAAGAAAGAATAAAGGACCGTATGCTGAAAACAGCTGCGCGTTTGTGGGGATACCCGGATGCGGAGGTGGAAACTTCCTTTGACCCGGTAGTGCAACTGTTGCTGGAAGCCTGTGCCAGTGAACTGGAGAAAATTTCGGGGGAAGTGGATGTTTCACATGCCCGGCTGGTAGAACGGCTGGCGCAGATCATGATGCCGGAACCCATTACCAGCAGTCAGCCTGCCTATGGCATTCTCCACGCCATTGCTACGGAAGCGGTGGCGGATATTCATTCGGATCACCAGTTTTATCATCATACCAAATCTGGTACCCATAACCGCGATCTTTTCTTTGCACCTGTAACCAACCACCGGCTGTTCCGCGGGCAGGTTCAGTATATGGCTATCGGCAATAAATTGTATGAAACCCGCGATCACTGGTTCAAGGAACAGGTATTGCAGGGGCAGGTATTTCCCGATATGGCGCCCAACCATTTATGGATCGGCGTTGCACTGGAAGATGTACCCCATTCCTGGGAAGGAATGTCTTTCTTTTTTGATCTCCGTAATATTCATCAGCAGGAAATGTTTTACCACTATCTTCCGCTGGCAAAAGTATTTGCCGGCAACCGGGAGCTGATGGTAAAAAGCGGTTATCATCACAGCCGGAGCATCGCAGAGGAAGAAACGGACAATATGATCCAGGTAGCGGTGAATAACAATACGCGCTACAGCCAGCATATCCTTCAAAAATTCCGTCGTCATTTTCTTACTATTACTGATACACATCCCCCGGTGGCTACCCGTACACCAGACGCTATCAACAGGATCTTCGGGCAGGATACCCAGCGCTTAAACAAAGAGGTTTACTGGTTGCGCATCGAATTTCCGGAAGTATTGCATCATACATTACTGGAAGATCTTTATTGCAGCATCAACTGTTTTCCCGTTATCAACAAAAAAAATAACGAGCAGTCCATGAAACTGAATCGTTATCTGAATATCATTCCCCTGCAAACACCGGATATTTTCTTTGATATCAAACGGGTGTATGATCTTGAAGGAACCGACTATTATGTGCGTAACTTCTCTACCGCCGGGCAGATGCAGGAAGGGGAACTGGTGATCCGCAGCAGCGGTATCGGCCGCTTTGATACGCGTGAAGCCAAAGAGGTAATTGCCTACCTGGTAGAAGTGATCCGCGATGAAAGCTCTTTATTTGAAGAAGTGAAGAATGATTTTGTGACCAACCGGATGCGGGAACTGCATCAGCTGATCGCCTCGCTGGAAGAGCAGCTGCAACCCGGCGCCAACAAGGGTAATATTCCTTATGTGATGGTAAAGCCAAAAGAAAATGCAGAGTACATTTTCCTTGAGTTTTATTCTACCAATGGCACTGCTGCCAATAACATCCGCATGGGTACCAGGCTGCTGGAGTATGGCAACATCAATACCCGTCCCAACAGCATTACCTTGTTAAGTAATACCCAGGGCGGAAAAGACCGGCTGAATATTGATGAGAAAATTAACCTGTACCGTTCCCATTTACTTTCACATAACCGTATTGTAACTCCTGAAGATATTAAAGCGCTTTGCCGCACTATTTTCGGAAGGGAAATGAAATCCGCCGCCGTTGTTAAAGGGATGGCCTTACAACCTGGTGTGAATACGGGTTACAGCCGTACGCTCGATATACGCATTTCATTACACCAGCCTACCCAACGCTACCCGGCTGCCAATTTGCAATACATGAAAGAGGAACTGCTTTTACAACTGGAGGAAAAATCCAGTAATACTTTTCCCTTCCGGGTGTTTATTAATGAAGCGCTGATGTAAATGCTTCCGGAGAAGCAGGTAACACAGTGGGTAGCATTCTTTCAGGTGTTATATTAATAGCCTGCTGATGTAAATGCCACAGCAGGCGCAGATGTTGTGGCAGCAACGCTCCTTTTATCGTTCCTTCCCCGCAATTGTACTTCTCCGCCGGTTTTCAGCAAACTGGCAGGCACTCCTTTTTTACCATCGGCGGCGTACAATACTACGGTGTTTTCAAACCCGAGATCTACGTATACCCGGTTACCCACTATCCAGCCTTTGCCGGAAAGACTTGCATTTTTACGGATATACACGCCGTTAGCCTGGAGGTCGTCCAGTAGCTGGATGCTTACCAGTTGCCCGTCTTCGAAGGTATTGCTTACTTTCAGCCGGGCGGCATACACCACCATTGCCGGATGGGTAACTGCCTGTTTGCCTACAGAGATGCGGATGGAATTAAAATCTTTATCGCCCGCTTTGCTCACTGATGCGGGCCGGGAAAATACAGAACCGTTAGCAGAACTCTTACTGAATACGTTGTATCCAAAACCCGGCAGGTATAGTTCAGGGCTTTCAAAAAGTTGCTTTATGGCAATGATCTTGTAGATATACTGGGCTGTTTCATTATTCAGCAGCAACTGGTAGTAGTCGCTGCTTCCCTGGCGTTTTATGTTCCGGGAGATATTTCCCGAACCGGCGTTATAGGCTGCTGCAGCCAGTGTCCAGGAGTTCAGCTGCTGATGCAACAGCCGTATCAGTTTACAGGCGGCGTGCGTAGCTTTGATCAGGTGATTTCTTTCATCATAACCAGCGCTCACCGTTAGTCCAAGTTCTGTTGCAGTACCTGGCATGATCTGCCACACCCCTTGCGCGCCTACCGGCGAAGTAGCATTGCTGAGGCCACTTTCCACGATAGGCAGGTATTTAAAATCCAGTGGCACCTGGTATTGTTGCAGGATGGGTTCTATGATGGGGAAATATTGTTCTGCTTTCATGCGGAGTGCCGGAAGGTAGCCCTGGTAGCGCAGGTTCCGTTTGATCACATCCATCAGCCGGTTAGAAACGAAATCCCTTTCCATTGGCACCACTTCCCCACAGAAATCCACCTGCTGCGCCGAAGCGAAACACGGCAGCAGCAACAGCAGTATTCCTATCAGAACAACCTGTTTTTTCATCTGGTTCTTCTATTGCTTCGCCATCATATATTTCGGGAAGGCGGTTACCGGTACATATAGCACCAGTTGTTGTTTCCCTTCTGTGGTTTGCAGTACAATGATCACCTCGTCTTCTTTCCGGAATTGTTTGGATGGCACCACAAATACTTCGTTGGCATCTTCTTTTGGCGCTATTGTTTCCGGTCCTTTTTTATAAAGGATGGGCATTGCATGCAGCAGGGCGGTGTCTCTCTTTTCCTTGTGCAACAGGCTTGCCTTTACTATTTCAAAAGGTTCTTTTCCTTTATTGCGGATACGGAAAGAAAAATAATTCATGTTATTAAGGGTCATGGCCTGCGCATAGCCTATGCTCACATCATCTACTTTTACTTCATACTGCCGGCTTACTTTGTGATCTTTTCCGAAGTCGGCTGCTATTTTGCCTACTGTAACTGTATCTACACTGATCAGGTGGCCGGTTTCTTCGGGCACATCAGCAACAGGCACCTGCCCGTCTCTTTCACCGTAGCCGGCGCGGGGCGCCTGCGGCGTTGCTTCGGGAGTGGTAATGGCGCCGGTTGTTCTGGGTTTACCTGACAACGTATATTTTAAACGGGTCAGTTCCACTTTATCACGATAGGCAATGATCATGTAATGAATATTCTCTCCCTCTCTTACTATCAGGTTGGTAGGCCGGGGAGCAGGTGTTAGCGGGCGTAAAAAAACCATATTACCATCCACGATGCGATAATCGTAATCGGTATTTCTTCCATCGCCTATCTGGAAAGCGCTGATAGGCGCACCAGAGGTGATCAGTGTTACTGCTCCTTTGGTGGTTAGAATACTATCTGTGCCCGTTTGGGCACTTACCGTTGACAAGGCGCCTGTGATTAACAAACAAAACAGCAGACTGCACAGCACATGTTTCATCTTTACAATTGGCTTTAATGCTTATGATATTAAATATACGGGGTTATGCAATCAGCTCCGGGCTGGGAAACGGGTTCCCAATGCCTGTTTAAGCTTCCAAAGCTGATTGCCGGCGGTTATTTGCCATCCTGTTCGTAGGTGGTATCCCAATCTGCAGCGTCATCCCCTCTCTGTCCTTCCATTTTGATCAGGAAGTTTTTGGCAGGGAAGTAAGGCTTCAGATGAATATCCAGGTGGATACGGTCTTTCTGGATCGGGTCCTGCTCGAAACGGCGGATATTAAAATCTTCGATGAGTTTATCCGGCCCCGTGATGCCATCAAGGAAGCGGATGATCTGTTTCATCAGGTCCTTGCGGGTATTGGCGTTAAAGTTTTCAAAAGCCCTGCGGTTCAGGAAGTCCATGAGCACTTTGGTAACGAAGTCGAATACACGAACTACAGAATAGGTTTGCAGTCCCAGGTTGTCGCCGTTGAACAGCGTTTTTGCACTGAAGGCCATCACCTTTCCGTACTCTTTCACCATGGGCACGAGTCCCATTTTTTCCAGGCTGGCGATTTCACTTTTCTTCAGTTCAAATTTCACCCCATCCACTTCGTTCATGCCACCGAATTTCTTACCGGCAGTTACCTGCGACATCAGGGTTTTATAAATTTTACCTGCCAGCGCGCCTGATGGCGGTACATACAGGTGTTCCTGTTCTCCTATTTCATCAAATTTTCCACGCCCAACCAGCCAGTTACAGGCCATGATCACATTGGAACGATGGATCTCCCCACCGGTGAGATTAGCCAGTTCAAACATTTCCATCACGTCATCCGGTGCATCCAGGTGTGCAAAATCGGTTACCAGCATGGCTTTGTTTTCATGCGCAATTTTCGCCCACTTCTCTATCACCTTATTGGAGCCGAGGTAGCCGGGAATTACCAGCAGGCTATAGTTGGTACGCAGATCCAGGCGATCATAGTTATTCACCAGTTCTGTGCTGATAGCGTCAATAAACCGGGTGTTATCCAGGTCTTTCAGCTGCTCCAGTTCCACATTGATAAAGGATATATTTTTCACCTTGTCGGACTCTGTATTTTTAAAGAAGAGCGCCACGTTCCGGTATGATTGCTCCAGCTCGCGGGTAGACTCTATTGCCTCGCCAAGGTTTTTTGACAGCACATTTTCAGCTTCCTCTGCATGGGTGGTACAGTAATCCACCATTTCGGGCAATTCGTTTGTTTCAGACAATACTTTTTCCCACAGGGATAGTATCTTCTTTAATTTATCTCTTTCTGTTTTTTTGCCGGCTTCCGTCAAAAAGATATTGCGGCGTGCTTTACGTTCGGGGTTCAGGTTTTGCGCACCTTCCACAGCTGCTTCCAGGAGATCGAAGCCTCCGTATTTTGCCAGGTCTTCAATACTACCGGCGAGGTTGGCTTCTGATTGCTGTGAAGACAGGCTTTCGTTTTGCAGTTCCTGGTTTTTCTGTAATTCTGCCATAATCGTTGAGGTTATGTTCCCGTATAGGCAACGGTTAGTTATTTGGTATTAAGATCGTTCATCATTCCGCGAATAGCGCTCAGCATAGCTTTACGGGCATCCGGATCTGCCAGGGCGGACTTCAGGATCTTATTCGTTTTCAGCTGTTTCATAATTTTCAGGTATTGTTCCTTCTCTGTGGCCAGGTCGTTCAGGAAAGCGCTTTGCGCCGTGATACCTTTTACGCCGAAATCGCCCAGGTGGTGGAACTGTAATTTTTCCGGGACAGGGCGGCCTTCCGCGTCATGGAAACTTACATTCACTGCCGGTTTGAAGTGTTCAAACACACCTTCTACGGAAGTAAGCCCTTCCACTATTTCCGGTTTAACAGGCGCCTGCTGGGTTAACTTTTCAGCAAACAAGGTACGGTTATGCGAAATTTCCGCGATGGCTTCGTTGGCGTCCAGCTTCACTTCTGTGCCGCCAATTCCGTAGTTGTCATTCATTTGAGATAAATTTAGAATTTTGGAATCTGACAATCATCAAATTATTGTCCAGTCTAGCTGTTCATTTTTTATATCCAGTGTTACCGTCATATCTTTCCGGAGGCTGCCGTCGATGATCATTCTCGACAAAGGTTTCCTCAATTGTCCTCTTATCACCTCCCGCAGGGGCCGCGCACCATATTGAGGGGAATACCCCATCAGGGCCAGGTGCCGGCGGGCGTCTGCAGTAACGGTAAAGCTGATCTGCTGTTGTTCCAGCAGTTGCAGTAAATGCTGTAAATGAATATCAAAGATCTTTTCCACGTTGGCAGCCTGGATAGGTCCGAACGGAACGATCTCTGTAAGCCTGCCCAGAAATTCCGGCCGGAAATGGCGGGCCATTAATTCCATGAGCTGTTGTGAGGCAGGGATCACTCCTTCCTGGAAAGAGCGGGCAATGGCTTCACTGCCAATATTGGAGGTAAACAGCACCAGCGCATTGGAGAAGTCGCCTGTTTTACCCAGCCTGTCGTGCAATTTTCCTTCATCCATGATCTGCAGGAAAATATCAAACACAGAAGGATGCGCCTTTTCTATTTCATCAAACAACACTACTGCGTAGGGCTGTTGCCGTATTTTATTAACCAGCAGCCCGCCTTCTTCATATCCTACATACCCCGGAGGGGCGCCGTATAAAAGGGCTGCGGCATGTTCTTCTTTGAACTCCGACATATCAAAACGGATCATGGAGCGTTCGTCCTGGAAAAGGAAATCCGCCAATGACTTTGCCAGTTCTGTTTTACCGGTTCCGGTAGGTCCCAGGAAAAAGAAAGACCCGATGGGTTGCCCTGGTCTGCTCAGGCCCGACCGGGATTCAAGTATGGCGTCTGCCACGGCTTTGAGGGCATGATCCTGCCCTACCACCCGTTTGCGCAGTTGCGCTTCCATGTTGATCAGCCGCTCCCTTTCCTGCGACTGCACCTTTCCGAGCGGGATACCCGTGATGGCGGCAATCATGGTGGCCAGGTCTACCGGTGTTACTGCTTCCTGCTGCGTACCGGCAATGCTTGCCAGCTGTTCCAGTAACTGTTGCAATGCAGACTGCAGCTCCGGAATTGCCGGTATCTTATGCAGATCGGTATCTGTATGTAAACGGGATGATAATAATACGCCGAGCCTTTCCCTCATTTGCCGGTAAAACCAATGCAGATCTTCTGCCAATAAGGATTCCTTACTGTTTAGCGCAGCAAATTCCTCCTCCAGGGTTTTCAGCAATGGCTGGCTGGTATCTTCCATAGCCCTTACTGCAGCCATAGTACGGTCCAGCAGGTTTACGGCACTATCCGGCAGGCTTCTTTCCTTGAGGTAGCGTTTTGATAAACGGATGGCTTCCTGTACCCCTTCGGGTGAAACATTAAGCTGGTAGAAGCTTTCGTATACGGGTACCACGGCGCTTATCATTTTTGCTGCCAGGGTTTCATCCGGCTCCGGAAGGGTGATGGTTTCAAAGCGGTGACGGAGGATAGCATCCGGCTCAATCAGTTTCCGGAAGCCTTCCGGTGTAGTAGTTCCCACCAGGATGATCTCTCCTTTACCCAGTGCGGCTTTTAGCACATTAGCCATGCCTGCGCCGGATTGCTTATCGAGCAGGCTGTGGAGATTATCAATAAAAAGTATGTGCCTGCCGGTTTGTTTGAGTTGCTGGATAATTTGCAGGAGCCGGTCTTCCAATTCACTCTTATAAGCAGCGCCCGCTATAAATGCCCCATAGTCCAAAGCATACATCTCCGAGGCCTGCAATTGCAGTGGCACCTGCTTCTGTACAATAGCGCGGGCCAGGCCTTCTGCCAGCGCTGTTTTTCCTACGCCGCCTTCGCCAATCACCAGCACGCTGGCCCTGTCTTTACGTGTAAGCACTTCCGTTACCGCCCTGATTTCGCCATCGCGGCCAATAACCGGGTGAAAAGTTTTCAGGAGTTGCGGATCGGTAATGCGGTATACATATTTCAACGCGCCCGGCTTAATAGCGCCGGGTGCAGCAGTATTTACAGTATTGTTTTCTTTGCCCTGTTTGCCGGCGCTGATCAGTTGATCCCTTGTGAAAGGAAATGTTTTCAGTTGTTCATAGGAAAAACCTACTCCCGGTGTACATAACGCGATGAGTAAACTCCATGCATCCGGTTCGGTGTCGCTGTCCTGCGCTATACTAACGGCCTCATTCAATACGGCCGCTGCCGCTTCATCCGGTTCCGGTTCATCCGGAATGCGCGATGCCCGGGGCATTTCATCCAGCCGGACTTCCGCCCATTCTTCCAGGTAATACACATCGATGTTCATTTGATGCAATGCGGGAGCGAGACCGGTTTCTTTATGTAAACAGGCGCGCAGTAAGTGCGCAGGTGTATACTGCGGATGATGATACTCTTTTGCAATGGCCGTTGCAATTCTTATAGCGGATTGCAATGCAGGGCCGAATATGGTCAAGGTTGACAGGGTCATTTGGATGATTCCAGGTTTTTCAGAATTCAGTTAACAATTACAATTTACGGGCTGCTTCTTTTGGAAGCAAAGTAAAGATACAGCGAAAACCCATACGGAGAGTTCATCCCGGAAAAAAATGCCCTCTTTTTTTAGTGTAGATAACACCGGATGAATATCTTATTGAACATACAAAACCAAAGCCTTAAAACCCAACACAGGCAAGGACTTCAGGGAATGATAAAAATCATCTGCTATTATTTATTTTTTTACTAATATAAAAGATGATTAAAAAATAACAG
>NZ_DATMTE010000239.1:0-2624 GCF_035564935.1 Chitinophaga sp.
CACCCTGATCAAGTATCTTTGCCATACCACCTTTGGCTACAACACCACCCGGTGCAGCTGCAGTTTTATCAGATGGAAGTATATCATTACCTTCTTCATCAACCGCCACCAGTATCATTTTTTTCTCTTTTATACCATCCCCGTCTGTATCCACCTTTATGCCATAATAAATCCTCAAAGCAGTAGCACCGGGTTGGTCCAGCAGTTCAATAATTTTATCCTTACCAAAGCACATTGCCTTAACGTGTGTGCCGAAGGATTTCTGGTTCACATGATCGTCGTCATGATTTTTTGTAAGCGTATTCATTTCTTCCAGGGAAATGAACTCTCCGGTGTCCGCCGGAATTGGCCTTTTAGGAAAATCATTCATAGTAGGTAAGTTTTAGTTTGCGGTAAAATTATTACAAATAATTGCATATACAACCTGGCTACTGACTTATCATGTAAGCGGCACCTGTGTTTTTACGCAGGTGTAACTGAATGTGCCATTGGGTTTGAGCGTTTTTACGCCTGCAGAAAAGGCGCCGGGATTCCGTATCCTTCACCGGAAAATGCGTATTTATACGCATGGCTTCGGGCCCTTTCCTGATACCGCAGAAAAGCAGGAACCGTAGTTCCCATCCTTCTTTTACGTAATTATACGCAAACCCTTTTTTCAGTTGTTAAACGCTTGACTACTCTTTTAAAGTTCTTAATCTTTGTATTGTCAACCGGCTTAAATCTATTGTCCTCAAAAAAGTTAATAGTAATGGCCTTTCTACCATGTTTGTTTTTTTAGGTTAGTCATATGCAGAATCAATTCATCAGGTGATGCTCGTTAACCCCTTTTTTTTCTTTAAAAAAAATAAAATTATGAGTTACCTATTAATCGGAAACATCTCTGCACTTATTTGCCAGGATTGCGTGGAGCCCCTGGTAAATGCACGTATCCGGGTGTATCTGCCTGCTGTGTCTACAGCATCAGAACAGCCCTTTGGAATTTTTAACGACATGAAACCGTTGTCTGCACGTGAAGTACTGATGAAAGCCGACCGGTTACTGGCGGAAGCAACTTTGGATGATAAAGGCAATTTCAGCCTCCGCTGGAAGGAGGTACACCTGTTCACCGAAGCACTGGAACTGGACCTGTGCCTGGACCAGTTACCGGGAAAGAACGGCACGCAGCAATCGCGCAACTTCCACCTGAGCAAACTGGTGCTGCACTGGAAGCGCAACAGCGATGGCTATGTAGGCGCTTATGCATATGTGATCCCCGCTACTACCTGGCATAATATATACGCCAACGCCGGCGCCTGGGTAATTACCGGTGTGGTGAAACCTCATTTTGCTGCTTCGGGGCAACCGCACCTGAAAGTGGAGGCCTATAACGCCGTTACCGGTCAGCTGATCGGGCAGGCGCATACCAATGAAGCGGGGCGTTACACCCTGCACTTTTCCAGGCAGCACTTCAGCAACGGCATGATGCAGTCGCTCATTCCCGGCCGCAGAACTCCGGGCCCGGATGTGTACTTCAAAATTTACAGGAACAATGAACTGCTGTGGGCGGAAGATGAAAAGATGTCACGGCTGCCCGGCCGGCAAGACCTGCGCCCATGCAGTAATGTAAATATTATTTACCGGTCGTCACGGGTAAAACGCGCTTCCGACCAGATTGGCAGCTGGCTGAGCGATGTGATCACCCTCACCGGTCAGAAGGGAAAGAAGAGTGATAAATACCGCCTGCTAACCCATAACTTATTGTAAAGGATTGTTTGTATGTCCCTCCTTATCATGGCAAAACTACCAATTGTTTGTAGCCTTCTAACAGCAGATGAACGGCCGCCTTTCCCCGGGTGGCTGTTCTCATTTTCACCCACATCCTAAATAGCGTGCAACCGCAGGCATCAGAACCTCGGATGAAACCGCGCCAGGGTATCCCTCAGGAACTCCCGGTCCAGGTGGGTATAGATCTCTGTAGTAGTAATGCTTTCATGACCCAGCATTTCCTGCACCGCCCTTAGGTCCGCGCCGCCCTCTACCAGGTGGGTGGCAAAAGAATGCCGGAAAGTATGGGGGGATACGTTTTTCTGTATACCCGCTTTTTGCGCCAGTTCCTTTATCACGAGGAAGATCATGACCCGGCTCAGTGCACTACCGCGACGGTTAAGGAAAAGGGTGTCTTCCTGGCCATGCTTAACGGGCAGCAGTATACGAACATTTCTTCGGTAAATATCTATCTGCCGCATGGCGTCTTTACCAATGGGTACCATCCTTTCTTTATCACCTTTCCCGATCACCCGGATAAATCCAACATCCATATGCAGCTGGGTGATCTGGAGGTTAATGACTTCACTTACCCGGAGCCCGCAGCTGTACATGGTTTCCAGTATGGCTTTGTTGCGGTGGCCTTCAGCAGTATCCAGCGGTATCTGCGCAATGATCTTTTCGATCTCTTCAAAGGTGAGCACGTCCGGCAGTTTACGGAGAATTTTCGGGGCTTCCAGCAGTTGGGTGGGATCTTCCTGCGCCATGTCTTCCAACAGGAGGAACCTGTAAAATGCTTTCAGACCGGAAATGGTCCTGGCCTGTGAACTGGCGGTCATCCCCAATTGGGCTATCCATTGCACACAACCCTGGAGATCTTC
>NZ_DATMTE010000240.1:0-7553 GCF_035564935.1 Chitinophaga sp.
AGCGGTGTTGCAGGCGTTATATCTTCCAGCAATTTCAGGTATACAGGATGCAGGTTTTGGTTGTTGATAGCGCAGGTGCAGACGGTTATATTTTTAAATGCTTTTATAAGATGTACCTGGTTAGGGTGCATATAGATTACAGAAGGCGCCTTAATGTGGTGTTTCCTGAAATCAATTTCAATGGTAACCGTCCCTTTTTCGAGCAGGAAGAATGAATGGAAATCGTGGCGGTGGGCTACTTCCGCTTCTGTGAATAGCTGTAAGTCCACGATTAGTATTCTTTCTACGGTAATACCAACGTTTTCTCCGTCGTCAAAGTAATTTACCGGGATAGATGTAGTTCTCTTTGCCATTGCTTTAATTCATTTCCCGGCTGGAATATACAGCTTTCCCTGAAAAAATGCTGAACACGTACAATGACAGATTCGGCTAAATCAAAAGCGGATTTGGATAAACCTTTTTGATACACGCAGGTGATCTTTGCAGTAGCAAAAGAAAAATAGTATGCGTGTATTTGTTACAGGAGCCACTGGCTTCATTGGTACTGCCATTGTGCAGGAATTGATAACCGCAGGCCACCAGGTGCTTGGCCTGGCCCGGTCAGAGGCCTCCGCTCAAAAGCTGCAGGAAGCAGGTGCGGAAGTGCTTCGCGGCGACCTGGAAGACCTGGATAGTTTGCGTACAGGGGCCCGCGAAACCGACGGTGTTATTCATGCCGGGTTTATTCATGATTTTACCCGCTTCGCGGAAGTTTGCGAAGTAGATAAACAAGCAATAGCCACTATTGGCGAAGTATTAGCCGGTTCTAACCGCCCATTGATTGTTGCCTCCGGCACGGCCCTTGTTAGCCCGGGAAAAACCGCCACTGAAGACATTATTCCGCCTTTAAATCCTGCCTGGCCCCGTGCTTCCGAGCAAGCGGCAGATGCTGTATGCCGGCTGGGCGTGCGTGCGGCCGTGGTCCGTTTGTCGCCCTCCGTACATGGTGATGAGGATAAGCACGGGTTTATTCCCATATTGATCAACACTGCCCGCGGGAAAGGTTTCTCTGCTTATATCGGCGAAGGGCTCAACCGGTGGAACGCCGTACACCGGCTGGATGCCGCTCACCTGTTCCGCCTGGCGCTTGAAAATGCCATACCCGGCGCCCGTTATCATGCGGCTGCTGAAGAAGGGATAACAGTGAGGTCTATTGCGGAGGCCATAGGCAAACAGCTCAATATCCCGGTACAATCAATTGCGCCTGATGCCGCGGCCGGCCACTTTGGCTGGTTTGCGCAAATGGCTGCCATCGACTGCCCCGCATCCAGTAAATTAACGCAGGAACGGTTGAACTGGCGCCCTGCGCATTCAACATTGCTTACAGATATTGAAAACGGCATCTATACAAAGTAACAGCTATGAAAATCATTGTAACCGGTTCTTTAGGGAACATCAGCAAACCGCTGGCAGCAACGCTGGTTGCCCGGGGTCACCAGGTAACCGTAGTTAGCAGCGATCAACAAAAGCAGGCGGCTATTAAGGCCCTGGGCGCCATACCAGCCATTGGTTCCATCTCCGATGTGAGGTTCTTAACCGATACCTTCAAAGATGCAGATGCCGTTTACGCCATGATTCCCCTGAACTTTACGGAACCAGACCCGGGCGGCTATCTGCGCAGGATGGCACAGAATTATGTACAGGCTATAAAAGAGACAGGCGTTGGACGCGTGGTGTTGCTGAGTGGCTGGGCGGCCAACCTCGTTAGCGCCGAAAATACAGAAGATATTTTCGACGATTTAAAAACCTCGTTAACGATCATGCGCCCCGCTGCCTTTTATACCAATTTTTACCAGTCGATGGACCTGATCAAAGGCAAAGGCTTCATTGGCAAATTCCTGACGCTGCGGTATGCGGGGCTTTGGGCCTTACTTACCGGGAGAACCGGTTTACTGATGGGAAATTATGGCGGAGATGACAGAACTGTCTTTGTATCGCCGGAAGATATCGCGGATGCCGTGGCAGAAGAACTCTTATTACGCCCCGAAAAAAGAACGGTCCGTTATGTAGGCAGCGAGGAAATGACCTGTAATGAAGCAGCAAAGATCATAGGCACAGCGGTAGGCAAACCCTGGCTGAAATGGGTGCTACTGTCTGACAAAGCTATGCTGCAAGGCCTTAAGATGGCCAAAGTGCCGGAGAAAGTGGCAGAAACCCTGGTAGAAATGCAGGCAGCTATCCATAGCGGCAAAACCCTGGAGAACTTTCACCGGAACAAACCTAAAATGGGTAAGATCAAACTGACCGATTTTGCAAGGGAATTTGCAGCAGCTTATCACAGAAGTAATTAACTTTATGGAGATGAACAGCCAACAGATCCTTCGCTTCAGTACGATCACCGAGTATCACCGGGCCGCGGGGTTACCCAACCCTGCGCACCCACTGATCAGCGTGGTGCATATGGACGACATTAAGCAGCCTATCGCCAATATTCCTTTCAGCCTGATTTTTGATTTTTATTCCATCTCACTAAAAAAAGTACATCAAACCAGGTTTAAGTATGGGCAACAGGCAAGCGACTTCGACGAAGGGGTATTGTTCTTCATGTCGCCCGGCCAGTTATTCGGTATTGACCTGCCCCACGATTTTAGTGAGTTAGAACGGCCGGAAGGCTGGATGCTATTGTTTCACCCGGATCTTATCTGGAATACTCCACTGGCTAAAAATATCAAACAATATGAGTTCTTCAGCTATTCGGTATCCGAAGCACTTTATCTTTCTGATAAGGAAGAAGCCATGCTTACCGCCATTGCCAACCAGATTGAACAGGAGTACAACGCGAACATAGACCGCTTCAGCCAGAACGTAATCATCGCCCAGATTGAACTACTGCTCACTTATTCAGAAAGGTTTTACCAACGGCAATTCGTTACCCGGAAAGTGGCCAGCCATGAAGTGCTTTCCCGCCTGGAAGACTTCCTGGCCGGGTATTTCAGCAGCGGCGAACTGGCCCGAAAGGGTTTGCCGAGTGTTACGCTCATTGCAGAAACCTTAAATATTTCACCGGGTTACCTGAGCAGCCTGCTCAAATCCCTTACCGGTCAGAGTACGCAACAGCATTTGCACAATAAACTGATAGAGCTGGCAAAAGAGAAACTCTCTACTACAAATCTTTCTGTAAGCGAAATCGCCTATGAACTGGGATTTGAACATCTGCAGTCATTCAGCAAATTATTCAAAACGAAAACGAATCTTTCCCCGATGGAGTTCCGGCAATCGTTTAATTAATGGCCATAGATGGATACTATCCGATAGGTTAATTGTATATTTGCCGGATGGTTTTGTTGTCAATGGTGGGTTGAAGCTATCGTTATAATGCGTCCGGCCATCCAGCCAGGTCAAAATCAATTGTATGAGCCATCATTTTGAAACACTTAAGGCACACCTGGCGAACTTTGCCGCGTTAAATGAAAAGGATATCGCTGACAGCCATATGTTCTGGAGGACCAGGGATATCAAAAAGGGTGATTTCTTTAATATGCAGAACATGGTCTGCAACGACCTGGGATTGGTTGTTAAGGGCATTTTCCGGATCTATTACGCAGACCCGGACACAGGTGACGAAAAAAATATTTTCTTCTTTTCGGAAAACCAGTTCCTTGTTTCCTTTCGCAGCTTTATTACCCGTAAGATCTGTCATTATTATATCCAGGCTATGGAAGATTCGGAGATCATCTATATAGCCTATCGTGATCTGAACAGCCTTTACGAGACCTATTCCAACTGGGCCAGGTTTGGGCGGTTACTCGCAGAATTATTCTTTACCTATTCGCAAACCCGCACTGAAGAGCTGCTTTTCATAACACACGAAGAACGGTTTATACGCTTACTGGATGAGCATCCAAATATTATTAACCGTATCCCGGCGTATCATATTTCCTCGTATCTGGGTATCACTAATCCATCTTTAAGCCGTATACGTAAAAGGATAAACCGTTAATAGCTATCCTATAAATGCGACCTGCCTCATAACTGGTCGCATTTTTTGTGCCCTCATGCACATCTCCACAAAAACTATTTTTATTTTCTTCCTGCATTATTATCGCAGTGGTGATTTTTATTTTCGGTCGACAATAAGTAGGCAAACATCTCAAAATAATCATATTAGAACAGTAGATTCCTATTAAAACGCTAGTTATTATTTATGATCAGACACCTTTAAACGGCGCTTGTACAGGAAGCGTTGAATGCACCACAAATTCTCAATAACCATAACTATCTTAAAAAAAACCCGTATGTCAAACCCAATTGAAGCCGTAAACGGCTTGATGTCGCCTTTTGCTGTCACCACGTTATCGGATAATGACAGGCAAAAGATCCTGTATGAATTTACTGATACCAAATGGTCTTACCCGGAAAGGGAAACCCTTCTTTCCCTGTTTGAAGAACAGGTATTGCTGCATCCTGAACGGGTAGCTGTCAGTTATTTAGGGCAGCAGCTTACCTACCGGGAGCTGGAAGAAAAAAGTAACCAGCTGGCACATTATCTCTCTGCCAATGGCGTAAAACCGGGCATGCTTGTCCCCATCTGGCTGGATCGCTGCAAGGAGTGGGTGGTAGCCATTATTGCCGTATTAAAAACAGGCGCCGCATATGTGCCTGTTGATCCTGCCTACCCGTTAAAAAGGGCAGCGTATATCTTTTCTGATACGGAGGCGGTGATGATCATCACAAATAAAGCCAGAGGAGCGCTCCTGGAAGCCGAAACAGATGCCGCCCTGTTATACGCAGAAGAGTTCGGCAATATTACACAGATGCCGGTTTACAGGCCGGACATAGATGTCCGCGATAGCGATGTTGCTTACGTGATCTATACTTCCGGCTCTACAGGGAAACCCAAAGGGGTGGTTGTCAGGCAGCAGGCTATACAGCATCTTATCAGCTGGCATAATAAGAAATTTGCTGTTAGTTCCACGTCAAGACTTAGCCTGGTAGCCGGCCTGGCATTCGATATCTCTATATGGGAAACCTGGTCTGCCTTAGCTGCAGGCGCCGCCCTGTTCATTGCCACAGACGAAGAACGAACCAGTGTTGCCGGTCTTGGTGACTGGTACCTGCGTAACAAACTTACCCATGCTTTTGTGCCTGCGGTAATGGCCCCGGAAATGGTAACATACACCCGGCAGTTGAATGGCCTGGCATTGCAATACCTGTTTACAGGAGGGGAACAGCTGAAACCGGTGCTCACTGCCGGCTTGCCGTACCAGCTGATCGATTATTACGGGCCTACAGAGTGTACAGTATTTGTTACCTATAAAAAGGTAAAAGAGGAGAACGGGCAGTTTATATCTACTATAGGCAAACCTGTGGCTAATACCCGTGCGTATATCTTGGGAGATAACCAGGAAATGCTGCCCATAGGCGCTATCGGAGAGCTTTGTATCGGCGGTGTGGCGCTGTCGGCAGGATACCTTCATAACGAAGAGCTAACCTCCCGGAAATTTATCCCCGACCCTTTCCTCCCCGGTGAAAAAATATATCTCACCGGCGATCAGGCCCGATGGCTGCCGGATGGCAATATACAATTCCTCGGAAGGATGGATAACCAGGTTAAAATCCGGGGTTTCCGGGTAGAGCTGGGGGAGATAGAGCGCACGCTGATGTCTGTTCCAGGGATTAAAAATGCAACCGTCATTACAAAAGACAATGCTGGAAATAATAAATACCTGGTGGCATTTATTACTGAAGAAACAGGCAATATAGCAGTTAACATTCCGGAGATCCGGCAGCGGTTGCGCCAGGATCTTCCGGGTTATATGATACCGGCCCAGATCATCCCGCTAAAGGAAATGCCGCTTACCGAAAACGGGAAAACAGACAGGGCACGCCTTGCAGCCATAGCAACCGAACACCTGCAGGATATCCGCGTGGCGGAACCGCCTACCAATGACACAGAGCGGGCTATTGCCGATATTTGGTCCGACGCGCTGGGCCGCCCCGGCATAAACATTACGGATAACTTCTTCGATATCGGGGGAGACTCATTACTGGTAGCAGTGGTGGCAGTGCGCTTAATGGATAAGCTCGGGATAAAGGTATATCTCCGCGATATTTACCAGTACCCCGTTTTACAACAGCTGTCTGATGCCATGATTGCCAGGGCAAAAGAAGTGGCCGTACTTCCCGAAGAAGATATGGAACCGTTTGTAGAACTGGAAAATGACGTATACCTGGCTCCGGGTACTGTTTTCGCTGGCGGCTTTGACCCCGGGGTATTGAAAAACCCCGCTGCCCTGCTGCTTACAGGTGTTACCGGCTTTGTGGGCATACACCTGCTGGAAGAACTGTTGCAAAGCACTTCTGCCAATATCTACTGCCTGATAAGGGCCCAGGACGAATTTCATGCGATGGAGAAAATTGACCGCTGTGCCGCAAAGTTTAACGTGAGCGGTATAGCTGCATTCCGTAAGCGGATCATCCCTGTCATCGGCGACCTGTCCAAACCATCCCTGGGATTGGATGAAGAAATGTTCGGCTTCCTCAGTAATGCGATCGACGTGATCTATCATTCCGGCAGCTCGGTAAATTTCATAGAGCCATACTCCTACATGAAGGCCCCCAATGTAGATGGGCTCAGGGAAATCATCCGGCTGGCAGGGGCAGGCAGAACCAAATGCCTGGCGCTGATGTCAACTATCTCTGTATATAGCTGGGGACATGTGTTCACCAATAAAACGGTGATGCTGGAAACAGATGACATTAAACAGAACCTACTGGCCGTAAGTAAGGATATTGGTTATGTAAGAAGTAAATGGGTGATGGAAGCCATTGCGGACCTGGCCGCCAGCAAAGGTTTGCCGTTGATCACTTACCGGCTGGGTTATGCCATGTGCCATAGCCGCACCGGCGCCAGCGCACCTTACCAGTGGTGGTCCGGCCTTGTAAAAAATTGTATTGAATTTAAATCGTTCCCGCAGCTTACAGAATTGAGGGAAGGACTCATCACCGTTGACTACATGGCGAAAGCCGTTGCCCACATCACAAAGAATGCAGCCGCCATCGGCAAAAAATTCAACCTGATAGCCAGGCCAGAAACGAACCTTACATTGGAAGATTTCTTCGCGCTGATAAAGAAATATTATCCTTTCACTTTAAACGGGATTCCTTATAAAGAATGGAGGAAACAATGGGAAGATGACAGCAGGAACCGGTTATTCCCTTTAACAAGCCTGTTTAAGGATAATATGCATGAAGGGCTGTCTACCGTGGAACTATACCAGCACACCTATGTTTGGGATTGTACACATGTGACCCGTTTCCTGGAAGGCTCCGGCATTGAGGAACCTGTTTTTGATAAGCAATTGCTGGACAACTACCTGAAGTATCTTAAACTGCTTCCGGAAAATAAAAGCAGTATTTAGTTATTAGCTTTTAGCGGCAACTATCGTTGCGGGAGAGGGCTGTGCAGAAGCGCAGCCCTCTTATGTTATAAGCTCCTGTTTTGTTCTTAACGTTAATGCTATCCTGTAATGCATCCAGTCCGGCACATCATTGGCACTGAGCTCAATTTCCTT
>NZ_DATMTE010000241.1:0-1602 GCF_035564935.1 Chitinophaga sp.
AACCTTATACAATAAGACTTACACGTTATCCTTTTAATTAAATAAATAAAATATTAAATAAAAAAATTGATACAATATTACAAAACGCAAAAGTTGAAATTGGTACAATTCGAAAAATGATTAAAACTGTTTATTAATTCAAATATCTACTCACAGACTAAAAGAATTAATAAAGCTAAATATGATAAAATAACTTACAACAATTATGAAAAAAAATCTATTACTATTAAGTGGAGTATTACTGTTCATAAGTACAGCAATGCAGGCACAAGCGGGAAACGTAGGGATTAATACGACGACTCCCGGTACAACATTAGATGTAAACGGTGCCATCACCAACCGTGAAACAGCAGTAGCAGTTGCAGCCAATGCAGCTACGATTCCTGCTAATGTCACTCAGATACAACTTACAGGTTCTGCTACAGCTACTATTGCCATCACAGCTCCGGCAGCTCCCAATGCAGGACAAAGACTTGTAATCTACAATAATACAGGCGGCGGTTTTGGAGCTACCATTAATGGGTTTACCATCAACAATGGTCAGGCTATGGAATTTGCTTACAGTAACGGAAACTGGAGAGCAATGAATAACGGAACTGGTGCTTTGCCCAACACCATCCCATGGAATACACTAGGAAATGCAGGAACAGACCCTGCAAACAATTTTGTAGGAACTACCGATAACCAGGGATTGGCATTGCGTACCAACAATACAGAAAAAGTACGTGTTACGCCTACCGGTAATGTTGGGATTGGTACTACTGCTCCCAATTCTAAACTCGATTTGGGTACCGATGTTTCCAGTGCTAAGCTGGCGGTATACAATGCAGCCGCAGGAAACGACTTCTATGGTTTTGGTTTAAGTGGCGGATTGCTGCATTTCCATACAGCTTCAGCGACACCTACGACGGCTCCGGATATGGTGTTGCATTCCACAGGTCAGTTAGGTATCAATATTGGGGCAACAAACCCTACTGCAAATTTAGATGTAAATGGTACAGCCAGGGTACGTAGTATGCCTCAAGCTCCGAATGGTGGAGGAACAGCAATTTTTACACCAGTTTATGCAGATGCTAATGGGAATCTTGTAAAAGCATCTCCTACAGGAGTTGGTAATATTATGGCGGGTACTAGTAGTATTATTCCTGCTGGCGGAACTCAAACAATTATCAGTGGTATTCCGGATGGCTCTTTACACAAGCTTGTAGTTCATATGGGCAACGCTTGTACGTTTAATGTAACTGCAGAGTTTTGGGTGGTAGTCAATAGTTCAGGAGGATCTGTTATGCAAGGAATCAGTGCATGTATGTCAACCATTGGAACTGGAGGATATACGTTTACAGAAACTCCTACGACAACTACAGTAACATGGTCAGGTTATGGTGGAGGCTGTGCCGGCGATAATTCTACAGGAATGAATTTCAGAACAGCGATTGTTAATGTTGCAGGAAATTTCCAGATCCAAATTACCAACTTAGGTAATACCGGTAATGTATATTCTGCAGAGCTAAGAAGAGTCGGTGCTTATTAATAAGAAATTATACATCAATTTTTAACCTCAATCATTACAATAATCCTGGTTTCCTGAGAATAGCAACAAAA
>NZ_DATMTE010000242.1:0-5911 GCF_035564935.1 Chitinophaga sp.
CTGAAGGCCCGGTGGAGTAAAGATCCGCATAAAATGTTTGATCTTGTACAGTTCATTGCTATCCACGCGGGCACTTACGCGGCGCTGAATGAACCGGTGCCGTTGCCGGTAAACCAGATTGTCAGGATACTCAAAGTGGAATAATTTAAAAAACAGGAATAAATGAAGTGGAACATCCCGAAAAGTAATGTCAAAGGCGTTTCCGTAATTATTTGCTGTTATAACAGCGCTTCCCGGCTGCCGCAAACATTGGCCCATTTGAATAAACAGGTGGTACCGGAAGATTTCTTCTGGGAAATTATACTGGTAAATAATGCTTCGTCAGATAATACAGTGGAATGTGCAAAATCTATCTGGCAGAACAATCAACCGGTAAATGCCACGTGCAGGGTAGTGGATGAACTTACCCGCGGGCAAATGTATGCCCGGAAAAAAGGCGCCAGGGAAGCGAATTACGAATGCCTGATATTTTGTGACGATGATAACCTGCTGGATGAAAATTACGTTTACCTTTCGTGGCAGGTGATGAAGAAAGATAAAATGATCGGGGCCGCCGGGGGGCAAAATGTACCGGTAACAAATGTGGCAGCTTATCCCGACTGGTTTGAAGCGTATAAAGACAAGTATGCCATTGGCATTCCTGCAGATGAATCAGGCGATGTAACCCACCGCGGGTTTGTACTTGGCGCAGGACTCATCACCCGGCGGGCATTATTCCTCCAGGTATTCCACGACAAATACCCTTCTCTCCTGAACGGCAGGAACGGGGAAAAACTCACCACCGGCGATGACTTTGAATATTGCAAACGACTGCTTCTTTGGGGGTTTACGTTATATTACGATAAAGACCTGAAACTGAAACATTTTATACCGGCAGAAAGACTGACAACAGACTACAGGGACCGCCTGATGGACGGTATCCGCGAGGCCACAAAAGTATTAAGCGTGTACGACCGCGCGCTTTACCTGCACAACAAAAACAAACACAAAAACAGGTGGCGCCTGCTGATGCTCACTCCCCTGCGGATCCTGCTGGTACGGATAGGGTTATCTAAAAGAGACCTGGCTACAGAACAGCAGGTACTCTTTTACCTCTCGCCTTTCGGAGATAGCCGGGATGAAGTAACCAATTCAATTAAAAAGTTCTTAAATAAAAGATGATGGCAAAGGATAGAAAAAAAACATTTAAGATATTCTCCTTCTATAACCATAAGGTAAACCCGAAAGTACCGCGGTATCAAAAAGCAGTATTCCGCAAATTCGGCGTACCGGTACATCACATCATTGATGAGCAGTTCAGTCATGGCGATTTCCTGAATCACATTTGCCGGACTGTAACCGATACCGATTACCTGATCTTTTTTGATATAGACTGCGTGCCTACACGCGGGGAATGGCTCCCTGCTTTACTGGAGGATCTCCATGAACCGCATACTATTGCGGGCGCTGCACAAACCGCCAATCACCTGCGCGATGCGAAGAACCTGTATGTTTCTCCTTTTTTCTTTGGCATTTCCACCGCTTACCTGAAAGAGCTGAACTACCCGGATATGAACATGACAGATGATATGGACGCGGGCCAAAACCTGACAGAAGAAATTACCCGCAGAGGAGGCAATGTAAAATACTGGTGGCCTACCCATATCGAAGATGAACAGTGGTACCTGCACCACCCCGAGCATAATAAATTCGGGTATGGCACCACTTATAACGACCGCATTTACCATGCCTTCCTGTCGCGGCACGATTTGTCGCAGCGCTTTATAAAGAAATGTAAATCGATCCTGCCTTTATTAACCAAACTACGGTTAAAGCTAACAGATAAGAAGCAATCGCCCCCGGTGGGGCATTAAAAAAGGAAAGGCGCCTCCTTTTGAGAAACGCCTTCTTTCCTGTCGTTGTGAATAAATATTATATGCTTCCCATTACCGGGTCGCTGATGCTTTCCTTCCCGGTTTCCACCCTGCCGGCGTAACGCTGCGAGAAGAGGTTGCTGCCGGAGGCTTTCACGGAAAAGTCGTACCAACCCTGGCTTTTAGCCAGGTCTATTACCAGCGTGGCAGTGGTGCGTGCGGCTACCGTTTTCTTCAGCACGCCTTTTTTATATCCCAGATCGGCGATGGTAAAAGTGGCTGGCTGTGTACCATGGTTTGCCAGTTTCAGTTCCACGTTGCCCGTTAGTTTTTTGCTGTTGGTAATACTGCGCTGGTAGTTGCACGTTATTTCCACCTGCGGATCGCCGGCATCGCCGGTAAACTCCCGGTAAAACCCGTTGGGACCATATACCCTCAAGTGATAATGCGCGTCTTCAAAAGACGACAGCGGCCAGGTATCTTTCAGCTGATCGCCCGCCTTTACGGCATACGACCAGGTTCTTACAGGCTCCATGGTTTGCGTGTCTTCCTGCAAATATTTACCCGGTGCATACACGTTGAAAGGGGCGCCTGCAGCACGGTTGCCAAATATTTTATCACCGGCCTCAAAACTGATCCCGAATGTTTTTTTGCCGGCGTCCAGCTTTCCTCCCACATACAGTTCATAAGGCAGTGCGTTGGCAACGCGGGTACCTTTTTCCTGTTGCGGCATCCATTCCGCTGTAGCAGGGTTGGCATTGATCTTTGCAATTTCTGCTGCCGTGAGCAGCTTGAATTGATCCGGCAGCTTCTTGAACTTCGCGTTGTAGATGGTTTCAATAAAATCGTTCCTTTCCGGGAAAGGCACGGAGATCTTTTCACCGTTAAAAGGACGGAATACCGAAGTGAGGTCACCACAAACAGTACGGCGCCAGGCGGAAATGTTGGTTTCCTTAACAGGCTTACCGGTTTTATGCTGCAGGAAATGCTCCATCAGTTGCAGGATGGAAGTATGGTCGCACACCTGTGAATTTACATAACCACCACGGCTCCAGGGCGATGCAATAACTAATGGAACGCGGAATCCCAACCCGATAGGGCTTTCACGGATCTCATCCGCATTCAGGTATTTCTTTGCCTGTTCTTCCCCGCGTGTAACATATTCCAGGCCGGTATCAATACCTGCGGATACTTTGCCGGTGCCCGGTTTATGCGGTGCGGTAAACGGAGGTACATGGTCAAAATAACCGTCATTCTCATCATAACATAAAATGAAGATGGTCTTCTTCCATACTTCTTCCCGGCGGGTAAGAATGTCCAGTACTTCAGATACATACCAGGCCCCATACCATGGCGATCCGGGGTGATCTGAAAATTCACCCGGCGCCACCAGCCAGGAGATAGTGGGCAGCTTACCTTCATTTACATCCGTTCTGAACTGGTGCAGGATATCGCCTTTGGGCACCTGTACCGTTCTTTCAGTGTCTCCATCCTTATAGGTCAGGGTTTCCAGTTCGTGGTAGTCGGGGTCGGCAATATTGGTGGTAAATGCCTTGTTATGGAGGTTTTGCGCGCGCTGGGGCAGTTTGGCAAAATTAGCCGCTGTAAACTTTTCTGCATCCACCTTTGCCTGCTCCAACGCTGCTTTGCTTTGTTCCAGTTTCTTTTGCAGCTTGGTGGCTTCCTCTTCTGAAGCGCTGCCCAGCTTTGATTCCAGGTTTTTTATTTCTTCCGGCAGTTCTTTTATTTTACGTTGCAGGTATTGAATATGACCGGCAGCAAAACGTACATTATAGGCGGCAAACCACTCTATGGGGTTATCGGTGAAGTTCGCCAGCATACCATCTTTCTCCCCTTCCAGGCCGGCAGCGCTGATTTCATTCTGATAAATTTTCCAGGATACGCCGTTGTCTTCCAGCCGTTCAGGGAAGCTGGTCCAATGCGCTTCACGGCCGTAATCCACATCGTCGTTCCATACATTGGCTTTGGAATCTGCGTGCTGCCTGTCGCGCAGGGTACCCGTCCACAGGTAAAGCCTGTTCGGTGTGGTACCGGTTAAAGAAGAACAGAAATTCTGGTCGCATACCGTAAAAGCATCGGCCAGGGAATAATAGAAAGGGATATCTTCCCGGTTATAATAGCCTAAGGTGAGCGGCATAGGCGCCCACTCCTTATTACCTGATTTCTTTACCAATAACCATTGATCGTATTTACCGTTGTTACGGGCATCTACCTGGTTGGCCCATGAATGAGGCAGGCTACTCATCCAGGTGGCCTTTGTTTCCTTCATATTAAGCCGGAAAGGGGCATAGGTTTCATTCTTCGCGTTGCTCTGCAGCCATACAAGGTTCTTGTTTGGCAATTGGATAGCACGTGGATCATTATATCCCCGCACTCCCCGCAGCGTTCCATAACAGTGGTCAAACGACCGGTTTTCCTGCATCAGCACCACAATGTGCTCAGCATCCAGGAAAGTGGTACCCGGCTTGGGGTCAATGGCCATTGCCCGCTGAATAGAGGCTGGTAAGGCGCTGAAAACACCGGCAGCCCCGGATAGCAATGCCGCCTTTTTGATAAAATCTCTTCTGTTATCCATTAGTCGTTATAAATTTTCATGTACACTGTAAAGGGATCATACGAAAATGGAAAATAATAAAATTCCCGTGGTATATGCTATTTACTGTGAAGAATGGTCGTTATCTTATTATTATGGTTCCGTAATAACGTGCATAAAAAAGGCTTCCGCATTTAACGGAAGCCTTTCTATGTATGTTGAGAAATGGTAAAGCCGGTTACTGGGCAGAAGGCACCAATACAATTTTTATTCTCACTTTGGTGGCTGGCTTCTGGGAAGCTGCCCCATTCACCCCTTTGATGTCTACTTCTACTGCCGAATCGTTGTGGATAACAAAGTAGGATTGATTGTTATACACCTGCGGCAATAATTCAAATGACTGTGGCACCGCAGATGGATTAGCCGCATCATACCTCGCCATAGAAACAATTACGCCGTCCAGCTGGTTTACATTATTTAATTCCGATACAGGAATAGAATAAAAGAAGGTTCCATCAGGATCCTGTCCCCAGTCGTTAGGGCTTATTTCAAATAAAATGGTTTGGTTAGGAATAACTACTTCATTGGTGGTTTTGGTGCAACCGGGCAATATAAAACCCAGTAACAGCAGCGGCAGGTAGAACCATGTTTTCATATTGTGTTGCTTTTAACATCATTTTACCAAATACAATGCCATAAACATATAATTCCGCGCTAATCCGTATTTTTACGCTATGTTACCACGATACCCGAAAGCTTTTGAAAATATCCCCTCTGTTCAGCTGCAGCATGCCGGAAAGTCGGTGGTAGCCTGGTTCCGGCAGTCTGCCGAAGCCGGTAAAGAACAGGGCTTTCTTACAGAAAACTGCCTGGTGTTCATTCTCCGGGGTACCAAACAGCTGCATTTCCCGGAAGGCGATATGATTGCCCATGCCGGCGATCTCCTCCTGCTGAGAAGAGGCGTGTACTTCATGACAGATTTCATTACGGATGGCACCGATTACCAATCGCTGATGGTATGCGCGGATGATACACTCCTCCGTACTTTTCTCGGTGAAAACGGCGCCCACGCCCCGGCCATTAAAACAACACTACCGGTAGTCATCTCCTGTAAAAATGAGCTGCTACAGGTGCGCAACAGCATCCTGGGCTACCTGGAACATCCCCACGTACATACCAACCGGCTGCTGGAATTAAAAATAAACGAGATCTTACTGCTGTTGCTGTGCGGCGAACACCAGCAGGAGGTCCGGGCATTCCTGTCGCACCTTTTCGACCAGAGTGCGGAAAATATTTCCCTGATTATCCGCAATAATCTCTTCCAGCCTTTTACCCTGGAAGAATACGCGAAAATGTGCGGATTAAGTCTCAGCAGTTTTAAAAGGCAATTCGCCCGCCTTTACGATGCCCCACCCAAAAAGTGGATCAATGAAGCACGCCTTAAACATGCCCGTGAACTGCTATTGCATTCCCGTAATAATGTCAATGA
The DNA here is from genome assembly GCF_035564935.1 of Chitinophaga sp. Classification (GTDB taxonomy): domain Bacteria; phylum Bacteroidota; class Bacteroidia; order Chitinophagales; family Chitinophagaceae; genus Chitinophaga. Next base: position 5,897 of record NZ_DATMTE010000242.1, read on the forward strand.
AATCGCCTATGAGTG
>NZ_DATMTE010000243.1:0-7369 GCF_035564935.1 Chitinophaga sp.
ATAAAAAAAGCCGGAGCTACCACTCCGGCTTTTTTATTAGAATTTAAACGACAAACTCCCGGTAAAACTTCTCAGTTTCTGCGGGTTCACAGTGGAATACCCTATCCAGTAATGTTTATCGGTAATGTTATCCATTTTAAACGCTACCCGGAAACGTGGCTGATCATAGAAAATACTGCCATTCAACACGGTGTAGGACGGCAAAATAAAAGTACCAACAGTGCGGTCGTTTATTACTTTATTATCACTGGCATAGTTACCGCCAAAGCCAAAACCAAGGCCATCGGCCACACCGGCAGAGATGCGGTAGCTAAGCCACAGGTTAGCTACCGATGGTGCACCGGCAGTACCGGGGCGCATTCCTTCCACGTCTTTGGCTGCTGCTTCATACCTGGAATCATTATAAGCATAACCGGCCACGATGTTAAAGCCCTGGAAAGGATTCGCAATTACTTCTGCCTCAAACCCTTTACTCACCTGTGTTCCATCCTGTACAGAAAAATTCGGATTAGCCAGATCCGGGCGAAGCACATCTTTCACTTTGATATGATAGTAACTGAGCGTACTGTTGATGCGGCCATTTAACAACTGCAGCTTCACGCCTCCTTCCAGCTGGTTGGCCTGTTCCGGTTTAAACGTTTCTCCTGCTGCAGTGGTACCGGTTTGGTTGGTAAACCCATTCTGATAGTTACCGAATACAGACAACCTGTCTTTCAACGGCTCATATACGATACCCAGTTTGGGAGAAAAAGCAGTTTGGTTATAGTTGCCTTCATAGATACCTTTTACATCGTTATAACTGCCCTTATTATCAAAATAATCTACCCGGAGCGCCGCCAGTATCATCAGGTTATCGGTCAGGTTTAATACATCCGATATATAGGCGCTATAGGTATTGGTAAGGTTCTTAATGGGAAAAGTAAATGCCAGGCCCTGGTTAGCATACAACGTATCCAGGTTACGGCGGTTAAAATTGGCATAGGTTGGAATATCGCCATGGGATGGAATAGTGTCATAGGTACCGCCACCGAAGAACTGGTTGGAGTTATGATGGAAGTAATCCAACCCGCCTACGAAGCGGTTCCTCAGGCTGCCGATCATAAAGTCACCGTTGAAGTTCTGCTGTATTTCCAGGATACCATCTTTGCTGTTATCGGTAAACTGGTCGTTCCGTGAAATATAATTGCTTCCTTTGGCGCCGGCTACACCGGTAGCTGCAGCATCAGACAGGAGATAAAAATAAGGCGAAGGACCGTTTGAAAAACTGTTGGTAGAACTGATGTTGGTGCTCATGGTCCACTGGTCGGACAATTTATACTTCATCTGCCCGAAAATATTGGTATTACGGGAAGTCTGGTACAGGTCATTTTTTGCGTAAGCCCTTTTATAATCTATTTTCAGCTCGTCGGCCCGGTTGGTGCCAAGGTCCGCCATGGGTTGCATATAAGGGAAGAAAAATACACCCAGGCCGGTGTTCTGACCGGTGGAGAACTCCGCATCAAAGAGGAACGAAAGGCGATCATTAACACGGTAAGACAAACTGGGAGCAAATGCAAAATTTTTATTGAAACCATAATCCTGCCAGCTGCCTTCGTAATTATAGGCAGTATTAATTCTCAGTAATACATCTTTTTCTTTATCCAGCGGTGTGTTTACGTCTGCGCTTACGCGGTTAAAACCGTAGCTGCCCATGGCATAGGTAACATCTCCGCCAAAATGATCGTAGGGCTTTTTGGTTACGCGGTTAATCAGGCCGCCGTAGGAAGTAAGGCTGTTGCCAAACAAGGTAGCCGATGGTCCTTTGATCACTTCTACCTGCTCCAGGTTATAGGCGTCAATTTTAGCCGTAACATTACCCGCCAGGCCATTGCGCAGTTTACTCTGGGTAATAAATCCACGGAGATTATAATAACCGCCACCATCGCCGCCACGGCCGGTAGCCTCCCACATGCGGGTAAGACCCGGTGCATTTTTCAGGGCATCATCCACCGAAAACACTACCTGCTGCTGTAACAATTCTTTTGTAATAGTGCTGTACACCTGCGGGTTTTCCAGGTTTTTCAGCGGCATTTTTGATACATCGTAACTGGATGTTTTAATCAGTTTATTATGGTTACCCGTTACCACCACTTCTTTGAGGGCTTTACTGGTAACTGCCAGCTGCAGCCTGATGTTGGTGGTTTTTCCTGCATTCACCACTACCTGTTCCTCTATTGGCGTGTAGCCCATCAGGGTGATAATGAGATGGTAACTGCCCGGCTTGATACCGGTAAATGTAAAAGATCCGTCCGTTTCGGAAATGGCTGTTTCATTGGTTTCCTGTAAAAGAATCACTACATCTGAAGCCGCTTTGCCGTCTGTGGTCACCACTTTTCCCCTGATGGCGCCAGCGTTTTCATCTTCCGCCCTCAACCACACGGGTGAAAAAAGGAGCGCTAATAGTATAAATACAAAGCCGGTCTGCCTGATCATATTTTGCTTTTTTTTTATTTTGCAAAATTGGAGCAGACAGCACCGGCAAAGTGATCGTATCCGGAATTTTATTTACGCGAAAAGGAAATTGTCTATCGGATCACGGCGCGGGTAACCCCTTCCCGGGTAATTTTTACCGGTTTAATATAACCGTCTTTGTCAAAATACATCCGTTCGATGCAGGTTTCACGGGAATTAGCCGCTTTTTCTGTCAGCGGGCGACGGTGGTAAATGATATACCAGCGGTTTTCTTTGGGAATCCCGATAACGGAGTGATGACCAGCGCCGTTGGCGATAGTGGCGTCCTGCTGAAGGATCTTTGCGATCCTTTTGAAGGGGCCCATCGGGGAATCGGCAATGGCATAGGCCACGCTGTAGTCGGGCCCCGTCCAGCCGCCTTCAGACCACATAAAGTAATACTTTCCGTCCTTTTTGAACATGGTAGGACCTTCCACATATTTTTCCGGCGTGATCTCTTTAAAAGTGGTACCGTCGGCAAAAGGAATAAAGCCGGTGAAATCGGGTTTCAATTGTGCAATATTGCAATGTCCCCATCCGCCGTAGATAAGATAATATTTACCGTCGCTGTCGTGGAACACATACTGGTCAATAGGTTGGGCCTTATTAATGATCTTATCCACCAGCGGCTTACCGAGATAATCTTTGAACGGACCGGCAGGATTATCGGCCACTGCCACACCGATTCCGCCAACTTCTTCGTTGTTTTGTATATCATTGGCGCCAAAGAACAGGTAATACTTATGATCTTTTTCTATGATCGAAGGCGCCCATACCGCACGTTTGGCCCATTTCACATTCGCCGTATCCAGGATCTGCGGATGTTTGGTCCAGGTTACCAGGTCGCGCGATGAGAAAGCATCAAAGAACACCTGTTTTTCGTAAGCAGCGGAATAAGTGGGATAGATCCAGTATTCCTTACCAAATATTACACCCTCCGGATCGGCGTACCAGCCGGGGAATACAGGGTTTCCGGATAATTTGTCCAGCTTTTTCTGCTGGGCCATCGTAACATGCGTACTTCCTGCGAGCAACAACAGCGCTATCATTCTTTTCATGTAACCAGATTTTATGAATCGTTAAAAATAATAAAAATCATTCTCCGTTCTTAAGAGATAATAAATTTTTACTATACTTTTCCATAATTTTATCGTTCAGAAAGGATTTTACATGAAGCGGGGAAAAAAAATTGTCAGGCTACTACTGATCATCACAGGCGTATTTTTATTGGTGATGACAATAGCCGGTGGTATCTTATACAGCCAGCAGGAAAGGCTCACGCAGATGGCAGTGAAGGAATTGAATAAGCAGTTTGCGGGAGAGCTGGTGATTACAAAAAGTAGTATTTCTCCGTTCAACAACTTCCCTTATATTTCCATTGCCCTGCACGATGTCCGTTTTTTTGCAGATAAAAAAATGCAGGGGCCACCACTGTACCAGGTGGAACGCCTGTACGTGGGCTTCAGTTTACCGGATATTCTCCAACAGCATTATAATGTCCGCATTATTGCGCTGGCCAACGGGCGGGTACATGTGGCCCGTTACGCCAATGGCGATGTAGACCTTATCAAAGCCCATGAGTTTAAAAGCAGCGGCCCGTCTGCCCCGGCAGATTCCAGCGAGGAACTGAGCCTGGACCTGAAGAAGATCATCCTGAAAAATATTGATGTCAGTTATCACGACGGTATGTCCGGCGTAAATGTGAACGCACATATCGATAAGATAAAAACTGCGTTTGCTATGGACTCCGCGCGTATTGCCATTGATATGGACAGTAAGCTGGAAATAGATGTTACCAGTAAATCAGACACCACCCTCTTTCGTCATAAGCAATTGAACTTCGCACTGGCAGCGGTATACGATAAACAGAAAAAACAGCTCACTTTGCCTCCCGGTACTATCCGGCTGGAAGAGGCCTCTCTTGAGCTGCAGGGGATGGCTACCGAACGTTATGTAGATCTGAAAGTTAAAGGCGACAAACCCGATCTGAACCTCCTGCTCGCCATGGTACCTGCTGATGTGGCGGCCATGCTGGACAAATACCGGCACGATGGCCGCGTATATTTCGACGGCATTATCAAAGGCGCCATCGGCAAAGGGATCATGCCACTGATGCAATTCAACTTTGGCTGCGAAAATGTATGGTTCCAGAATAAAAAGATCGACCGGAAGGTAGACCAGATGGGCTTCAAAGGGTTTTATACCAACGGTGCGTCACATAACCTGCAAACATCCGAACTGCATATTCTGAACTTCAATGCCAAACCTGGCAGCGGCGTGTTCAAAGGCAATTTTGTGATGAAAAACTTTACCGATCCGCAGATCCTGATGCAGCTGTATTCTGAACTGAATCTTCGTTTTGTAGGGGAATTTCTCGGTATCAAAGACCTGGAACAGATCAGCGGTGAAATAAAGCTGAATATGAATTTCCGGGAGATAGTGGATATGCGGATCCCGGAGGAAAGCCTGGCAAAACTGAAAGACGGCGTGCAAAGTGAGCTCACGGTAAAAGATCTCGAATTTCGCATTCCCGGTTACCATCTGCCCATACGCAATATGAACGTACATGCGCAAATCCAGCAGGGACGCCTGCAACTGGATTCCATTGCTTTTCGTATAGGCAGCTCCGATATACTGGCCCAGGGATCTGTGAGCGATGTGCCGGCATTATTCCACCAGCAAAACAAACCGGTGGCCGTTAATTTCAGTGCTTCCAGCAAGCGTTTGCAGCTGGGCGAATTATTTAAATTTGATTCCACCCATCCGGTTTTATCTAAAGAAATAATTACCGGGTTTAACATTGGCCTGGCGCTGGAAACCTCGGTGAATGAACTGCTGCATCCCAATCCATTGCCTAAAGGAACTTTCAAAGTGGAAAAGCTGTATGCTAAATTCCACCAGTACCCGCATGCTTTGCACGATTTTAACGCGGCGGTGGCCATCAACGATACCAGCCTGCGGGTGTCTAACTTCAGCGGGAATATAGATAGCACCAACTTTGCATTCAAAGGAAAATTAAATAATTACCTTATCTGGTTCGATAAAATTAAAAAGGGCAATACAGAAGTGGCATTTGATTTTAAGTCGGACCGCCTGGCAGTGAACGACCTGGTGAGTGAACGCGGCCATAAATTCATCCCGCAGGGATACTGGTATGAAGAAGCCAACAACGTGTGGCTGCGCAGTAAAATGAGCATCAGGTACGATACTGTTTTTAAGCGGATAGATGCCCGTATTGCAAATATCTCCGGAACATTAAAGCAGCACCCTATTAAAGTGGAGAACGTAACCGGAAGGATCCGTTATGGCAATAACCGCTTTATTGTGGTGGATACGCTTACCGGTAAAGTGGGGCGTACCGATTTTAACCTGAACATGCGTTATGCCACCGGCAAAAGTAAACGGCAGCAGAGCCGCAGCAACTATTTCCGGTTCAGGTCCGATATGCTGGATATTGATGAACTGATGAACTATGATTTTACTGACCATCCCGTGGCCACATCGGCGCCGGCAAAGCGTACCACCGTAAAGGAAAATGATTCCCTGCATGCAACAGGCTTCAACATATTCAGTATTCCTTTCACCACCTTCGAAACACAGGTAGATGTAAAGAAGATCAAATACAAGAAGCTATGGCTCAGCAATGTGCTGGCTAATATTCATATGCAGGAAGACCAGAAAATAAAAGTGGATACCATTGCCATGAATATAGCCGGCGGGCACATTGCCATGCGCGGCATGTTCAATGCCGCCGATCCGAAGAAGCTGTACTTCCGGAGTGGTATCTATCTTAAAAACGTAGACATCTCCAAAATGCTCATCAAGTTCGATAATTTCGGGCAGGACTTTGTACTCAACAACAACCTGAAAGGTATATTAAGCGGTGAGATCAAAAGCTATGTGCGTATGCACCCCGATCTTACTCCTGTGCTGAGTGAAACGGAATCCCGGATGAATATTGAAATTACCAACGGTACGCTGCTGGACTTTGGCCCCATGCAGGCCATGGCCGGTTATTTCAAAGATAAAAACCTCCGCATGGTAAGGTTTGATACCCTTCGTAATAAGCTGACCCTGAAAAACGGAATACTGGAAATCCCGAATATGAACATCAATTCTTCGCTCGGTTACATCGAAGTATCCGGCAGCCAATCACTGGACATGAGCATGAACTACTACCTGCGCATTCCCATGAAAATGGTGACCCAGGTAGGTTTCCAGGCGCTCTTTGGCAGAAAGCGCGAAGAAGTGAATGAAGACCAGGTGGATGAAATTGAGTACCGGGATAAAGATAAAAAAGTGCGTTTTAGGAATATTAATATTTCCGGTACCCCTGATAAATACAAGATCGCGCTGAAAAAGGCAAAGAAAACGTCCTGATAAATGATCAGGGCATTACAGCGGCCCGCTGCCGGATGATGTATGCAATCCTGCTTTTGGCTTCCTCTTCGCCGGCTTTATCTGCTACCAGCTTATTACCCGTATACTTTTTATACAACGGGGCGGCATTTCCCGGCTGGAACTGCACCTGTTCCACAGTTACCACCGTACCCGGTATCACTGCGCCAAACCAATGGTCATCTGCCCGCAGCTTCCAGGTAACCAGCGTAAGCAAGGCATCCGCCGGATAGCCCGCGCCCTTTCTTGCGCCGGACACTGCCCGCTCATTGCCATACAGGGTGCTCATCGTTTGCGGATCTTTCCCGATGCCGCTGGTGATCACTTTCCATTCGTGCAGCTTCAGCAACGGCGTATCAGGCAACGATGCAACAGTATGCTGCGTAGGCATGGTGAACACAAAATCATTGTTGCGCATGGGCTGGTGACAGCTAACGCATTCCATCGTGAACATGGCATTTTTTCCATAAGGTTTCAGATC
>NZ_DATMTE010000244.1:0-7900 GCF_035564935.1 Chitinophaga sp.
AAGTATCTGTAAGTGGCAGCGGCAGTCCTTCTTATTATGATTTCCAGGAATACTGATTAAAATTAAAAAGGAACGGCGCCTTTTTCAAAGCGCTGTTCCTTTTATTCCGGTAATTTTTGTTTTCCGAAGATATATTCCTTCCACGTTCATACAACCGCGCAGCAGGCAGCCCCGCCAAAATTACCAGCTGTATGGGTATTAGTTTACCTTTTCAAATACATGTAAGGTCTGTTTCGAATCCAGCGCATAGATTCGGTTATCAAATACATAAAATGCATCACTGGCTGCAGGTATCATAACACCCCTGCGACCTGCTTTACTGGCATCGTGTACCCGGTGATACCATAGCAGCTCCCCGGTTTGTATATTCCATTCGCTGATAATGGTATCGAGGATACCTGCCAGGTACATTTTATTATCCCTGAATATTACGTTGGCATAGGGATCAATACCTGCAAACTTAATATGGGATGACAGATCAATGCTGTGAAGCCGTGCGCCATCCGCAATATTAATCTGCCATATTTCCGCATTCACAAAACACAGTATGATTTGATCCGTTACCTGAAATTTCATACCTGCACCTTTCAGCTGCCAGTGTAAATGGCCGTTTCCGGCATCCAGGCAAAGTAAATGGTCTGCCTGCCCACTGGTAACGCCGGCGTATACACGGTTGCCTGCAAGCTGTGGCGCTGCTATGATCTCATAACTGCCTGCAGGCAGGCCAAGCTCATTTATATTCACTTCCCACAGAAGGCGGCCGTTTATTTCGCTGGAACAGGTAAGCACCTCTTTTCTCTCTGTATGCGTTGCCACCAAATAATCGTCATTCCTGGTGAGATGGTGCGTATAAGCGCCATCAGCTTCCCAGATAATGTTGGAGTTCCTGAAATTATACTTGCTTAGCTTCCAGCCTGCAGCCGTTTTATTGCGGATGATCATGTTGTCATCATACAGCAGTTTAATCTGCAGACTGCCTGTATAATTGAGAGGATATTCGTTTCTAACGTTGCTATCTGTATCCCAGGCAATAATTTTGTCCATTGTCCGGATGATCACTTCCCCATTTACCATCGCTGCAAGAACAAAAGGAGCCGCATCCGGTGCGGTTTCAATAATCGAAGAATTGTTGTCCATCCGGACAATGGCATTATTACTGTTTTTGTAAACAACGCCTCCTGCTGTAATAAGCGGTTCCAGTACCTCGTTGAACTGGCGGACTAATTGGATCATATATCTAACTAAAAATTGACATGAAAAAACCTTACCAACACATTAAATTAATAAAAACTTAATAGCATATTATGCAGCACCTGAAATCTAACCGATAATTTTGACCGGACAAAAGGCACAAAATAGTGGAAACCAGCAATACAGTACATTCCAGGTCAGCAGCAACAACGCAACACGAAGATGCCGTTACATTCGACCAGATGTATGCCCGCCATTGGAAGCCTTTGTACCGGACAGCCTTCCGCATCTTAAAGGATGAACAGGCCGCCGAAGACATCATACAGGATACCTTCATCCGCCTTTGGGAAAAATGGGACACTATAGCTCATACCAATATCAAAGGTTGGCTGTTCACCACCTCCTACCACCTGGTACTCAAAAACCTGAAACAACTACAGGCAAGCGAAAGTATTGAACGTGCCAGCTTCCCTGAACCTCGTGCCGGAGAAGCAGATGAACCGATAAGAACAAGACAACTACAGCTACAGGTTGACACCTGTGTGAACAACCTGCCCGACCAGTGCCGCAGGGTATACACCATGAGCAAGCGGGAAGAATTTTCCATAAAGCATATTGCCAGGGAGCTTGGCATTTCTCCTAAAACCGTAGAGTACCACGTTTCTACAGCACTCAGGCGCATACGCCAAAGCATCGGCAGAGTAACCCTCCTCTTCTTTCTTTTTCTGTAATTTTTTTTTTAGCCACGTTATCTACCCATTCAACAGCTGTGGGTAAAAACATGTTGTTTCTATTTTATGAGAATCAGTGTGTTATAATTCTTTTGAAAAAAAATTATAACACCGACCAAGGGATATCCCCTGTTTTTGGATTGTATATATAAAGGGAAATGTATAATTCCCCTACAAAATAGACAAAGACATTTGAAAAATGGACAATGATATATTTAGAAAACTATTGCAGAAACATGCCGACGGACAAACACTAAGCCCCGAAGAAGAAGAGCAGCTCAGGCAGTTGTACGACCAGTTACTGGCAGAAGAAATTGCTGCAACAGCCGAAGATCCCTCGCCTGAACCGGACGAAAAACGTGGCGTCGCCATGCGCCGGAGGATAGACCAGCATATAGCAGACCGTCGTACAAAGCGCTTCCGCTTTGATTATACCAGGCATATTGCCGCTGCTATTTTGGTAGGACTTATCCTGATGGCAGGTACATATTGGTTCCGGACAAGTAAAACGGGCAACAACCAACAGCTTGCACAGCAGGAAGACATTCTGCCCGGCGCACACAAGGCCTGCCTGACATTAGCAGATGGTTCGGTCATTTCCCTTACCGATGCCCCGAACGGAATCATAGCCACACAGAGCGGCGTACGTATCGAAAAAGATGCGGATGGTAATATCCGTTATAAGGTTGCCGGAAAACCCGAAGCAATGACTTCAGCAGTTAATACCATTGCTACACCAAATGGAGGACAATACCGGGTAACCCTGCCCGACGGCTCCATAGCTATGCTCAATGCGGCATCCTCCCTGAGTTATCCTGTACGATTTCCGGATAAGGAACGCCGGGTAAAGATGACGGGCGAGGTTTACTTTGAAATCGAAAAAAAGCACATGCCGGGCGGAAAAGGCAACCTTCCCTTTTTTGTGGAAACTGCCGGGCAGGAAGTGCAGGTATTGGGTACACATTTCAATATCAATGCCTACGGCAACGAAACGGCCATCAGAACAACACTGGTGGAGGGCAGCGTAAAGATAAGATCAAACGCCGGGCAGTCCGCATTGCTGAAGCCGGGCCAACAGGCCGTGCTGGCAAAACAACTGGACGTACAACAGGCGGACATCCAGCAGCAGTTGGCGTGGGTAAACGGCGATTTTGTTTTCCGGGGCGAAACGCTCGAAAGCATACTGCGACAGGTAGAGCGCTGGTATGATATAAAGGTGGAGTATCCGCCGCACATAGGCAAAATGCGCTTCAACGGTATGGTGTCCCGCTCACAGCCACTGTCCGCCATCGTCAGGATGATACAGGCCACAAAAAAAGCAACAGTAACCGTTAAAAAAAGGAGGTTTATCGTGACAGATTGATACAAATTAAACGGCGGATGCTGTAATCCGCATAAAACAATACATAAGCTACAAACAAAATAGCCAAAGGTGGTGGAACACCTCTGGCCGGATCGTTAAAAGCTTATCGGGGACATTGCGACAACAATAATCATCGATACAATTTAACATTAACAAAAGTATGAATTTTTCTCAATGCATGCGTGCTATGAAGATCGCCATGTTATTACTTACCTGTTTTTTGATGCAGGCTAACGCCTATACGTTTGCCCAGCGCGTCAGTATGAACAGGCAGAACAGTACCATTCATGCCGTACTGGAGGATATCAGGAAACAGGCGAAGTATGATTTCTTTTACGATATAGACCTGTTCAACAAAGCGAAACCGGTAAGCATACAGATCAGGGACGCAACCGTAGAACAGGTGCTCAATACCATTTTTAAAGGACAACCTTACAGCTATACCATCGACAACAAGTTGGTGGTCATCACTGAAACTGGCGCCAATGCAGCGGTAAACACGGTGTCCGGAGCCGCTCGTCAGCAGCCCGGCCGCATCGGGGGTAAAGTACTGGACGACCGGGGCGCACCGCTTCCCGGAGCATCTGTAAAGATTGTGCAGAGCAACCAGGCGGTACAAAGCAGCGTTGACGGCAGCTACAACTTCAGCATAGCGCCAGGCAGTTATACCGTAGAGGTCACCTATCTCTCTTTCCAAACCAGGCGCATAACGCAAGTGGAAGTGAAAGCAGGTCAGCTGACCAGCCTCAACATCGTTTTGTTGCCATCCACCCGGAAACTCAGCCAGGTAGTAGTTACAGGCAGCTACAGGAAAGAGAGCGTGGCAGGACTATATGCTGCACAAAAGAATGCGGCTTCCGTCACCGATGGTATCTCGGCCGAGCAAATTGCCCGTACACCCGATAATGACATGGGACAGGTATTAAAACGGGTGACTGGCCTGACTACTGTGAACAACCGGAATGTTATTGTACGTGGTATGTCGGATCGTTATAACCAGGCCATGTTAGATGGAGTGGTGATCCCAAGTACCTCTCAAAATAAACGTGATTTTTCTTTTGATATCATCCCTACCGAAATGGTGAGTACCGTGGTGGTGAATAAAACAGCCACGCCGGACGTATCAGCTGAGTTTTCGGGAGGACAGGTGTCGGTGAATACAATCGATATCCCGGAAAAGAATTTTTCAACCATTCAATATGGCCTGGGAGGTAATTTACAAGCCACCGGTAAAGACTTTTACCGATTAGGTAAGCGACAAACAAGCGAGTATTTCGGCTTCTTTGACAAATCATCGAAAATGCCTGACGGCATAAAAACCTGGCAGTGGAATAACCGGGCATCGCAATTAGATGCGCCTCCTGGTTACATCCTGACTGATCCTGAGTTGAATGGTACGCCGCTCAATCCAACAGAATTTAGCGATGCCGTAAAATACAATGACCTGGATGCCATCGCTCAGTCTAAAAGGCTAAACAGCGATGCGTTGAAAACTTACAGGTATAAAGTCAATCCCAATCAAAACATGCGTTTATCACTTGGACGCACCTATGAACTAAGAAACGGGAACCGCTTTGGTTTTGCAGCTTCTGCAAATTTCAGAAATGAGCAAAATATTGTGCCTTTTAATAACCTCAGATCCTCCACTAAAGGCAATTACCTTGACAGCACAGGTATTGGTGACAAAGGAGCAGGTACCTCCTACCGGTTTAATAGTAGTGGAGGGTTGGTAGCCAACATGGGATTGCAGGGCAAGGGATTTAAGATTGCCTTAAAGAATATGTATGCGCGTACTTATAGCGACAATTATAATGAGTCGGTTCAAACACCTCATGATGATTCCAATCCAATAGCCTATAAACTTATTTATCAATTGCCGGAGGCCATGTCCCTGCAGCAACATCAATTGACCAGCACCTATCAGCTGCCCTGGAAGATAAAGGCCGAAGGGATGTTTACCGTCAATAAAATCAGACAACAGATTTTAGATGAGCGTAAGCTCTCCTATCGGTTGAGTGCAACAATTGCGGACGAGCCCTATTTTCAGACACCCGGTTTAATGACCCATAGTGCGGCCTCCGCTGGCGGAGCCTTCAGAGACTGGCGGATGTGGACGCGCATCGATGAAACGGATTACAATTGGAGCGCAGCATTTTCACGCAAATTTGGAGAAGAAAAGCCGGTATCAACACTGGTCAAATTTGGGTATCAGGCCTGGTCAAAAAAGAGATCTCTGGATCTATACAAAATGGCGCCCTGGACAAGATCCTGGGCAGTTGGTACTACCAATCAACTGGCCCCCGCGATAGAAACAGGCTACGACCAGTTGTTAACGCCGGAAAATATGGGCAATGGTAATGGTCAGGCCTATTACTATGCAGATGCGCTGGGAGGCCGGTTCTATGATGGCAGGATGTCATCACACGCCTTATACCTGATGGCCGATCAAAAATTATGGGATAAACTCCGGCTGGTATATGGCGTTCGTGCTGAATATTTTGCTTTAAACTCGAACCAGGAAGACCTATATAAACGAGCCTACGAGGACGAACCAGATCCCAATGATGAACTAAGACATCGATTTGGTGTCAAAGAAAATAATTGGCACTTTTTGCCTTCAATTAATGCCACCTATAGTTTAACACCGGAGTTCAATATCAGGGGAAGCTATTCGAAAACCGTTATACGCCCTGATTTCAGGGAGGTGGGTATGTTTGCGATGTATGATTTTGAATTAGGCGGTTATGTTTACGGTGAGCATGTTCAATCTACATTGATCGACAATATAGATTTACGACTGGAATGGTATCCGTCACCCGGTGAAATTATTTCATTAACCGGATATTATAAGAAATTAGATAAACCCATCGAGTTAGTGCACTCCGGCGGTTCCGATTATACGTTTGCCAATATGGAAAATGCAAAAAACCTTGGACTGGAACTGGAGATCCGGAAAGATTTTACATTTCTATCCAACAGGGATTGGGCCAAAAACCTGTTTATATATGCTAACGGAACGCTGCTCAAATCCAAAGTCAATGTATTAAGTCACTGGCAATGGATCAATAATCCTGAAACGCAGGTGGCGGAACGTGTTCAGAGCCGCTATCCTAACCAGGACCGGCCATTAATCGGGCAATCTCCCTGGCTATTGAACCTGGGCCTTGGATATTGGGGCGATTATTTTGGTGCTACCATAAGCTACAATCACCGTGGTCCGCGAACCAACCTGGCAAATGTTGATATGCAACGGGTTGAATATGAATTAGCGCCCAAACAACTTGATGCACAAATTTATGCCCGGTTTCTTAAGAAAAAACTGGAGGTTAAGTTAAATATATCCAATCTATTGAATGACTGGACCCGCTACTATATGAATATTCATGATTATATACAAGAAGACAATAGGTTCTATGTACTAAAAGAAGGAAAATCCATCAGGTATCGTAAAGAAGATGGCGATATTATCACTTACCGCAGGAAAGACGGACAAAGGTTTAGCCTGAGTTTCAGCTATAACTTTTAATTCCAGTCGGTAAATCTGATGAATAAAAAAAATAAACAGATGACAAATCATACAAAAAAGATTATCGCTGCAGCCCTGTTATTAACAGGACTGTATTCATGCCAGAAAGCAGAATATGTAAAACCATTCGCTGAGTTTGTTGATGTATATTTTGATGCTGATAAAACCGCCTTACGGGACAACGGGGCAGGCGTTTTTATAGCAGCCCGGTACAACGGGCGCCCCATTGAATGGGACGTGCTTTCGAAAAAGATCAAAGTCGTAGCCGGAGAGGGAAAATTTGAATTTTACGATACCCGCAATGGGAAAGTGGTAGCCGAAAAGGTGATCGATGTGAAAGCAGGCTCCAAAGAAGTCTATACGCTGTTCCAGCCTACGATGGATGCTCCTGTGGCTTTTATTGATCCTGGTGAACAGGAACAGGAAAGTCCTGCTCCGGCCGGGCACATCAAACTGAAAGTAGCCAATTATGCAAAAGATCTTATCCCATTTGAACACACAGATATCAAAGTTTCGGTAAGTTACTATGATGTGGACTGGAATGAAGTAGTCACAGAAATCGGAACGATTAAAGACATAAAAAACACTGTTGACCAGGCTGAATACTATATCCTGCCAGATGGCGTACCTAATCCCTTACCCGAACTTGGTTATAACTACGTATTCGAATTTGTGAACAGCGACACCGGGCAACCTTTGCTCAATTATGGAGGAACAAATTATTCCAATACAGCATTTTCCCCCACAGGCATTGATCCGCTACCTGTTAAAAATGTGTTTACTTTATACATGGTTTCTAAAGAAACCTGGGGAGAAGCTCCCCCATTTATAAAAAAGGGAGACACCTTTTACGAAATAGCTACAAACATACTTTTTGCAAATTAGATTCCGGAGAATAATAAATGAAAGCCATCGGGTCAAATGGCTCCATTTTCTTTGACCGATGCCGAAACAATTGGGGCGTTTTACAAATAAAATCCCTCTGGTTGTACGACCGGAGGGATTTTGATCGCTTTTGCAAGCGCTTAAGCCGGGCATCAAAGTGAGTTCTCTTGTGCTCTGCAACATTTATTGCTGACCATCTTTATC
>NZ_DATMTE010000245.1:0-1672 GCF_035564935.1 Chitinophaga sp.
ACAGTGCTGCCCACCGCAGCCAAAGGTCCCTGGTATTTTCCGATATATTATCTACCACCTGCAAGGTATGATAAAAATTATCTTTATGTCCTTTTCCCTCGTACATCTCCACGCCTACCATATCGATCATTTGGGGGAAAATAATTTTGAGCAGGCCGGATTTATACAGGAGATCTAGTCCTACAGAAGGTTTAGGCGAGAGCATTATTCTATTGAACTCATCGGAGATCCGTTCCTGGGAAATGATCCTGATCCGTTCTGCATTTTCCTGTATAGCGGTGAAGGCGGTTTCTTCTATGGTGAACTGCAGCTGGGATGCGAACCGGATGGCGCGCATCATGCGCAGGGGATCATCGCTGAAGGTTTGTGCCGGCGCCAGGGGTGTGCGGATCATCTTCTTATCGAGGTCGCTGAGTCCTTCGAAGGGATCGAGCAGGGAGCCGTAATCTATGTCGCGGAGGCTGATGGCCATGGCGTTGATAGTAAAATCGCGGCGGTTCTGGTCATCCTGCAGGGTTCCGGCGGATACCTGGGGGTTGCGGGATTCTTCGCGGTAGCTTTCCTTGCGGGCGCCTACAAATTCTATTTCCAGGTCGTTCAGTTTCACCTGGGCCGTGCCATAGGTTTTGAAGAAGTTAACGGGAAGGTTGTCGCCTAATCTTTCTGCCACTTTGTGTGCGAGGGCGATACCATCGCCAACGCATACAATGTCCATATCTTTTGTTTTTCTTCCGAGCAGTTTATCCCGCACAAAGCCCCCGATCAGATAAGCGGGAACGCCCAGTTCGTGGGCGGCCAATGCTATCTTTTCGAGCACTTTTCTTTCCTGCAGGGAGCAGGGTATGTCCAACGGCTTGCTGCTGATCATATTTAAATATTCCTGTTAATTTTTATTCTTTGTCGGAAACCAGGGCGCAAAGGTAATAAATAAACAATTTTAATCCCGGATTATCACGATTGAACCGTCTTTGTTTATCCGGATGATCCGGGAAGCCACGGCGGCGGTATCTTCATTTTGCCGGTGTTTCACCACATAATCTACGCCATTCCGGATGGCTGCAGCTACCTCGCGGAAGCTGGCCGGGGAGGGTTCCCCGCTAATATTGGCGGAGGTGGACACCAAGGGTTTGCGGAGCCTTTTGATAAGGTGGCGGCAGAACGGGTCTTTCACGATGCGGATGGCAATGCTGCCATCTTCGCTGATCACGTTGGGCGCCAGTCCGAGCGCGCCTTCATAAATAACGGTAGTTGGGCGGGTAAACCCCGCGATGATATCGGCCATATCGGGGCGGGGATTTGCCACATGATGCAGCAGGTCTTTCACATCTGCCAGCAATATTACCAGGCTTTTGCTTTCGCTTCTTTTTTTGAGGGCAAAAATTTTCTGTACGGCTGCTTCATCGGTGGCATCGCAGCCGATGCCCCAGATGGTGTCTGTAGGATAAAGGATAAGTCCGCCGGACCGCAGTACCGGCATGGCTGCACTGATATCGTCTTCAAACATTTATATTTTCTTATTTAATTGTTTATATACTTTCATCATGGCGGCGGCGCATTTATCGGGGGTAAAGCGCTGTGCGTGCTGCCATCCTTTTTGCTGCATTTGTTTTACCAGGGAAGGATTTGTGGTCACCTGCGTCATGGCATCCGCTATAGATACAGGGTCCTGCGG
>NZ_DATMTE010000246.1:0-3871 GCF_035564935.1 Chitinophaga sp.
ATGGGAAATCTCCGATAATTTCAAGATGGCGTGTCTCATGAAAAATGAGAACCAATTAACGGGAAGTCATAATATGAATGACAACCGGTTTTGGAATGAGCATATTTGGAATTATTAATGAGAAGGCAGGCTAAATTTTTCAGCACAAAAAAATCCCTGGCCGTTTTGGCCAGGGATCCGCATTTATACTTACATAAACCCTTATGCACTGCAGGTAACGCAACCTTCTTCCATAGTGCAAACAGCACCCACTACAATCTCTTCTTCTGTATTGCCGCCGGTAGCAACTACTGGCTGGATCTGCTGACCGCCTTGTTTTTCCACGGTAAACTGAACAGCCTGTGTAGCAGCCTGCGTACGCAGGTAGTACATACCGGTTTTCAGTCCTTTCTTCCAGGCGTAGAAGTGCATGGAGGTAAGTTTGCCGGTAGTTGGCGTGTCAACGAACAGGTTCAGTGATTGCGACTGGCAGATAAACGCGCCGCGGTCTGCCGCCATATCAATGAGGTTACGTTGTTTGATTTCCCAAACTGTTTTGTACAGTTCTTTAATATTTGCAGGTATTTCAGCAATGTTCTGGATAGAGCCATTGTGTGAAATAATCTTTGTTTTCATGTCATTATCCCACAGTCCCAGTTCTACCAGGTCTTTCAGCAGGTGTTTGTTTACCACTACAAATTCGCCACTCAGTACACGACGGGTGTAGATGTTGGAAGTGTATGGTTCAAAGCACTCGTTATTGCCGAGGATCTGTGAAGTGGATGCAGTAGGCATTGGCGCCAGCAACAGGGAGTTGCGGATACCGTCTTTTATGATAGATTGCTTCAGGCTGTCCCAATCCCAGCGTGCGGAAGGTTTTACATCCCACATATCAAACTGGAGGATACCTTTGGAAGCCGGGGAGCCGGGGAAGCTTTCGTAAGCGCCTTCTGCTTTGGCCAGTGCGTTGGAAGCGCTTAAACCTGCGAAGTAAATGGTTTCAAATATTTCGCTGTTCAGTTTTTTAGCTTCATCGCTTTCAAACGGATAACGCATCAGGATAAACGCATCAGCAAGCCCTTGTACACCCAATCCTACGGGGCGGTGGCGCAGGTTGCTGCGTCTTGCCTCTTCAATAGGGTAGTAGTTGTTATCGATGATCTTGTTGAGGTTCAGGGTAGCCTGGTAAGTTACTTCGTATAATTTCTGGTGATCAAATTTACCATCAATTACAAAGCGTGGCAGTGCGAGGGAAGCCAGGTTACAAACGGCTACTTCATCTGCATCGGTATATTCGATGATTTCAGTACACAGGTTGGAACTCTTGATGGTACCCAGGTTCTGCTGGTTGGATTTGCGGTTGGCGGCGTCTTTATACAGCAGGTAAGGATTACCGGTTTCGATCTGCGCATCGAGGATGGCAAACCAGAGGTCCTGTGCCTTTACTGTTTTACGGGCGCGTCCTTCTTTTTCGTATTGTTCGTACAGGGTTTCAAATTTTTCACCCCAGCAATCGTGCAGTCCCGGTGCTTCATGAGGACAGAACAATGACCAGTCGCCATTGGATTCCACGCGTTTCATGAACAGGTCTGGCATCCAGAGGGCATAGAACAGGTCGCGTGCGCGCATTTCTTCTTTACCGTGGTTCTTACGCAGGTCCAGAAATTCGAAAATATCGGCATGCCATGGTTCCAGATAAATAGCGAAAGCGCCTTTGCGTTTGCCACCGCCCTGGTCTACATAACGCGCAGTATCATTGAATACGCGCAGCATGGGGATGATACCGTTGGAAGTACCGTTGGTACCGCTGATATAAGATCCTGTAGCGCGGATGTTATGAATGCTTAAGCCGATACCGCCTGCGCTCTGTGAAATTTTCGCAGTTTGTTTCAGGGTATCGTAAATGCCTTCGATGCTGTCGTCCTGCATGGTGAGCAGGAAGCAGGATGACATCTGTGGTTTTGGCGTACCTGCGTTGAACAGGGTAGGTGTGGCATGTGTGAACCAGCGCTCGCTCATCAGGTTATATGTTTTGATGGCGGAGTCGATGTCTTCTTTATGAATACCAACGGCTACGCGCATCAGCATATGTTGTGGACGTTCCTGTACTTTGCCGTCTGTTTTCAGCAGGTAAGAGCGTTCCAGTGTTTTGAAACCGAAGTAGTCAAATGCAAAGTCGCGGTCGTAAATGATGCTGGAATCCAGGATCTCTGCATTTTTCCTGATGATGTCCCATACGTCGTCAGACAGCAGCGCTGCTGATTTGCCGGTTTTGGGATCAATGTATTCATACAGTTTCTTCATCGTTTTGGAAAACGACTTGATGGTATTCTTGTGCAGATTGCTTACTGCGATGCGCGAAGCCAGCAGTGCATAATCCGGGTGTTTGGTAGTGAGGGATGCGGCTGTTTCAGCAGCCAGGTTATCGAGTTCGCTGGTGGTTACCCCATCATACAAACCTTGTATTACTTTTTTCGCTACGTCTATAGCATCTACGTATTCTGTATTGAAGCCATAGCATAGTTTCTCAATGCGCGCAGTGATCTTGTCAAACTTCACTGCTTCTTTCCTTCCATCTCTTTTGATTACGAACATGGGTTTGTGAATTTAAGAGGTTAGTAATTCAAAATGTTTTTAAAAATCTTCTTCCAGGCTGAATGTCTGTGATTCTTTTGTACCACCCATTACGCCGGATTTCTGGTAATCGCCCACACGTTTTTCAAAGAAGTTGGTCTTACCCTGTAAGGAAATCATTTCCATGAAGTCGAAAGGATTAGACGCATTAAATATCTTGGTATAGCCCAGTTCCCCGATCCATCTGTCGGCCACAAATTCAATGTATTGCGACATCAGGTCGGCGTTCATACCGATCAGTCCAACCGGCAGGGCTTCTGTAATAAATTCTTTTTCGTAGGTTACTGCATCACGGATGATCTGGTGTACCTGTTCTTCACTCAGTTTGTTTTCCAGCATGCTGTATAGCAGGCAGGCGAACTCGCAATGCAGGCCTTCATCCCGGCTGATCAGCTCGTTAGAGAAGGTCAGTCCCGGCATCAGGCCTCTTTTCTTCAGCCAGAAGATAGAGCAGAAGCTGCCGCTGAAGAAGATCCCTTCTACTGCAGCAAAAGCCACCAGGCGTTCAGCGAAGGTGCCGTTCTCGATCCAGCGCAGGGCCCACTCTGCTTTTTTCTTTACCGCGGGCACGGTATCTATCGCGTGGAACAGGCGGTCTTTTTCCGCGGGGTCTTTTACGTAGGTGTCAATCAGCAATGCGTATGTTTCAGAGTGGATGTTTTCCATCATGATCTGGAAGCCGTAAAAGCAACGGGCTTCCGGGATCTGCACTTCACTCATAAAGTTTACTGCCAGGTTTTCATTAACGATTCCGTCGCTGGCAGCGAAAAACGCCAGTACATGGGAAATGAAATGACGTTCTCCATCATTCAGGCCTGCCCAATCCTTAAGGTCGCTGCTTAAATCTATTTCTTCTGCTGTCCAGAAACTGGCTTCATGTTTCTTGTATTGCTCCCAGATTTTCGGGTATTTGATCGGCAATAGCACAAAACGGTCCTTGTTCTCTTTTAAAAGAATTTCATTCTCGTTACTCATCTTTAATTATTTTATGGGTACTGTCGAAGGTTTTTGGTTTTTCTTTCTGGGGTCAGCATACTGAAATCCTCACTGTCCTGTTTCCCTCAAAATCATATTTCAACATCACCGTTTCCTAAAATCCATACGCTCAGGATTACAAATGTAAGCATCCAGCTTAGCCAGCATAATTTTAGTTACTAACAGGTGTGGAAAAGATATACAACATTAATGAAAGTACAGTGGCAATGCGTGTTTCACGGGTTTTGCACCTTGTGCATATGCAATATCCTTTGTATGTGAA
>NZ_DATMTE010000247.1:0-3286 GCF_035564935.1 Chitinophaga sp.
ATGATTTTTCCATCTTTCAGGGCCATAACTTCTGCACCGGGCGCCGCACCGCGGGCAATCATATCATTGGCCAGGGCATCGATCTGCAGCAATGCCTGTTCATCAATACCGGCTTCTTTTGCGCTGGCAGTGGGCAATAAATTAAACTTATTCACTTCGTAAGTGATGCCGGTACCGGAGGGCAGGTCCGGACAAACGGTTACCGGCAATTTGCCGGAGGGTCCCAGTTGCCCGAAAAGCAGGTCGGCCGCTGCCCGCTGGGTAGTACTGTCATCTTCATAGGCAGCTACCAGGTGAGGCGCATCACAGAAATACTGGATGGCATACGGGTTGCCAAAAACAACGGTGGCCGATGGCATTTCGGATTGTAGCTGGCGGATGATGAGCCGTTCCGCCATAGATAATCCAAAATTACCGGCCGGCCTGCGGCTGTAGTTGTGGAGGCTGATGATAACCGCGCGATAATCCCGCTGGATGCGGGATACAATAGGTGCAATCTGTTGTACCGGCTGGCGCGAGGTGAAAATAAATACATCCGTTCCCGGCTTGTAATTTTTTACCGCTTCTGTGAAAGTATTGCTGGCATCTGCTCCTACGGCTACCACCGCCAGTTTTTGCTGGGTCATGGCCGGTGAGAAGGGAATCAGTTTTTGCTGGTTGCGCACCAGGGTGATGGCATTTTCAGCAATACGTTTACGTAGTATATCTGTTTTGGCGTTAATGTCTTCCGCCAGATGATCGGTGTTGATATGTTGCGGCTGCCAAAGTCCAAGGTTATATTTGGCGCGCAATACTTTTTTCACACGTCCATCTACCTCTTCCTGGCTGATCTTTCCGGCTTTAATCGCTTTCCTGATAGCAGCTACGCTGCCGGCGGAGGTAGATGGAAGGATCATCAGGTCGTTGCCTGCCAGCAACGATTGTAAGGATTCCTGCCCATTTGTATAAAACTTAGCGATACCTTTCATTTCCAGTGCATCGGTAACAATCAATCCTTTAAAACCCATTTCTTCTTTCAGCAGTTTTGTAACCGCGTTGTAGGAAATGGAAGTGGGCGTATTTGGTTTTTTATCGATAGAAGGAATATAAAGATGCCCTATCATCACCGACTGCACACCGGCGGCAATAGCCTCGCGGAAAGGATACAGCTCCAGGGAATCCAGCTGGGCCCTCGTTTTATTGATAGTGGGCAGATCGAGATGCGAATCCACATTGGTATCACCATGACCGGGGAAGTGCTTGGCGCAGGCCATAATACCTGCATCCTGCATACCTCTTATTGTAGCTACACCCATACGGGCTACCTGGTATTTGTTTTCTCCGAAAGAGCGGTCGTTGATCACCGGGTTGGCGGGGTTGTTATTAACATCCATATCCGGCGCAAAATCAATGTGAATACCAAGCCGCCGGCACTGCTCGCCCATTAGCTTTCCGGCGTCGTATGCCAGGGAAGTATCCTGCATAGCGCCTATCATCATATTCCGTGGTAGTGAAATAACACTGTCGAGGCGCATGCCAAGCCCCCATTCACCATCAATGGCTACCAGGAGCGGCACTTTGGAAATTGACTGGTAGTAGTTGGTAAGATTGGCCTGCCGTACCGGCCCTCCCTGGAAAAAGATCACTCCTCCTACTTTGTTGTCCTGTATATCTTTAATAACGGCGTTGATATGGTCTTGCCCCAGGTTGGAATGCGCCCTGATCATAATAAGCTGGGCAATACGTTCATCGGGTGTAAGCGACTGGAACACGCTGTCGGCCCACTGTGAAGCCCTGTCCTGCAATGGCGCTACCTTTTGTGCAGCCACCTTTTTATGCTTCTTTTTTTCCTTGAACACCAGGGGCGCGGAAATGGCGCTGCCCGTCATCATTAGGCCGGTAAGTCCTGCAACCAATAATTGTTTCCTCATGTCATAAACTTACAAATATTCATGCGTAAATCCAGACTGACCGGACTGAATATCAAAGAATTACTAATATTAATCATATGATTTTGTCAGATCCAAACTATTTCATTAAATTAGAATACCCTGTTGAAGATATTTTACGGATTATGGCAAAAAATTAAATGGTATTTAGTATTTTGTCAGAATATTTACATTTAGTTTAACCAATCGTAATTTTAATTACCAATACATTCATCTGTTTCTTATATTTGCAACCTTGCGAGTAAAGTAGATTTATATAAAACATGGTCAATCTCATTTTATTTGGCCCTCCCGGTAGCGGCAAGGGTACACAAAGTGCTAACATTATCCAGAAGTACGGACTTATTCATCTTTCCACGGGCGATTTGCTTCGCAGCGAGATCGGTGATAAAACACCCCTGGGACTGGAAGCCAAGAAATTCATGGATCAGGGCCTGCTGGTACCGGATGAAGTGGTGATTGGTATGATCAGCTCCAAACTGGACGCCAACGTGGATGCACGCGGCTTTATTTTCGACGGTTTCCCCCGTACCACTGCACAGGCAGAGGCGCTGGACAAACTGCTGGCACTGAAAAAAACATCTATCTCTACTGTACTTTCACTGGAAGTACCGGAAGACGAATTGATTAAACGCCTGCTGAACCGTGGTTTAACCTCCGGCCGCAGCGACGATGCCTCTGAAGATGTAGTGAAAGCGCGTATCGTTGAATACCATAACAAAACCGCCCCTGTGGCTGATCACTACGCCAAATTCGGTAAATTCAAAAAAGTGAAAGGCGATGGTACTGAGGATGAAGTGTTTGAACTCCTCTCCAAAGAACTGGATGAACTGGTAGGGGAAAAAGTGCAGTAACCTGCTGTTATAAAGACTTTTATATCTTTTTATACAACGCAAAGATTGTAAGTAAAAAGCTTCGGGGCACATGTATGGTGCTAATTAGCTTAAACTTCACGATCTTTGCGTTTTGTTTTTCCGGGGTAAGGCCCCCGGAATGTTAAAAACTAAGACTAAGTGGAAAAAGCGAACTTCGTAGATTATATCCGTGTATTTTGTAAATCCGGGAAAGGTGGCGCAGGCAGTATGCACTTTATGCGTACTAAATTTAATGCGCAGGCCGGCCCTGATGGCGGCGATGGCGGCAGAGGCGGACATGTTATTTTAAGAGGCAATTCACAATTGTGGACCCTCCTGCATCTCCGCTGGCACAAAAACCTGCTCGCAGAAGACGGGGAAAACGGCAGCGGCGACAACTGCACCGGCCGTTTTGGTAAGGATATCGTCATCGAAGTGCCGCTGGGTACACAGGCCAAAGACGAAGAAACCGGCGAAGTAGAAGCCGAAATTCTCCACGACGGA
>NZ_DATMTE010000248.1:0-7155 GCF_035564935.1 Chitinophaga sp.
TACGGGTACCGCTGTTCATAAAGTATATTTTAAAAGAATTAATTATAGTTATGCTTTTTCATCCGACGGGATATAGTGAATACTTTCTTCATCTCCCGGGTGCAGCGATACACTTTGTGTACCCGCTTTTCCCTGTCCCCATGCAAACGCCAAAGGCAATATAAACAAGGCCGCAAAGGTGGAAGCTACCAGGCCGCCGATCACAGCCCTTCCCAGCGGGGACGACTGGTCCCCCGCTTCACCAAGACCGCTCGCCATCGGGATCATCCCCACCACCATGGCCAATGCCGTCATCAGGATGGGGCGTATACGCAGGGCAGCCGCTTCCGAAGCGGATAACAGCGCATCGCCGTTATGCTTGCGGATCTGTTCCGCATTGGTGATGAGCAACACCGCGTTGGAGATAGACACCCCTACCGACATGATCATCCCCATGTACGATTGCAGGTTCAGTGTGGAACCACACAGCATCAGCAGCGCGAGGGAACCTAACAATACCGCCGGCACCGTAGCCAGTACCACCGCGGATACTTTGAACGACTGGAAATTAGCCGCCAGCATCAGGAAGATCACCACGATGGCTACAATCAGTCCCCCCTGCAGGCTGTCAAGCGTATCGGTAAGCGTGCTGCTTAACCCGATCAGTTCCACGTTCAGCCCCCGGGGCAGCTCTCCTAACGCCGCAATCGCTTTCTTTACATCCACCGAAGCCGCACCCAGGTCTTTATTATTCAGGTTAGCCGTTACCGTTAGTGTAGGCATAGCGCCCAGGTTGTCCACCTCGCCGTAAGTGGTATCTACCGACATGGTAGCCACATCGCTCAACACAGGGCGGGAAGCATTCTTCAATAAAGGGATCTCTCCCATCTGTTCCCGGCTGTTCATCTTACTTTCCGGTATCTGCACCTGCACGTTATAACTCAAACCTGCTTTCTCATCTACCCATATATTTTTTTCCGTAAGCCTTGAGGAAGACGTAGAAGCCACCAGGGAACGGGATATATCATTCATATCCACTCCCAGTTGCGCCGCCCTGATACGGTCTATATTTACGTTGATAGCAGGATATTTTATCGATTGCCCCAGCTGCACATCACGGAGATAAGGCAGTTTCTTTAACCCGGTGATCAGCTTCTGTGCATATTGCTCGCTCAGTTTCCGGTCGCGGCCCGCAAACCTGACTTCCACCGGTGTGGGAGAACCCTGGCTGAGGATCTTATCTGTTAATTCAATGGGTTCAAAGGAAAGACTGATCTGCGGATCAATCACCTTCGCCTTCTCCCGGATCTTATCTTTTAATTCATCGAGGTTGGTTTTGTAATGCTCGCTGAGCGATACCTGTAATACAGATTCGTGCGGGCCAGCCATCCAGAGGAAGATGGGCGCCGTAGAAAACAGCTGCGGATGCATGCCAATGTAGGCAGAGGTAATGGACACATTTTCCTTTCCTACTATCTGGTTAATACCATCCAGCAATTTGATGGTTTGTTCTTCCGTACGTTCAATACGGGTGCCATCCGGCACTCTCATTCTTACCTGGAACTGGCTGCCGTTCACTTTCGGCAGTACATCACGGCCAATACCATTCAACAGCAATACCACGATCCCGCAAACAGCTACCAGGTATATGATCACAATCGGCTTACGGTAAGGCATCATCCGCTGGATAAAGCGCAGGTAGCGGTTTCTCAGGCGTTCAAAACCACCGGTCTTGCCGTTGTTATTAAAGTCGCTGCGCTCCACCAGCAATTTCTTCTGCTCCCAGGTATCTTTCTCTCCTGAAAGACCGGCAGCTGCAAATTCCTCCGCGTCGGTCATCTCCTTACCATCTGCTTTCTTATGATGTTTTACTTTCATGATCCAGTTGGCCATGATAGGCACAAATGTTTGTGCCAGGAAATAAGAGATGATCATACTGAAGCCTATGGCCAGGGCCAGCGGCAGGAACAGGGATCCGGGGATCCCCCCCATGGTAAATGCCGGTGCAAACACCGCGAGGATACAGAACAGGATCAGCAGTTTCGGGAAAGCAATTTCCTGGCAGGCATCCCAGATAGCCAGTGCTTTGGGTTTTCCCATATCCAGGTGCTGGTGTATATTTTCTATCGTTACCGTACTTTCATCTACCAGGATACCAATGGCCAGCGCAAGCCCGCTCAGCGTCATGATATTGATGGTTTGCCCGAACAGGCTTAGAAAAAGTACAGCGGAAATAACGGAGGCAGGAATGGTAAGAATTACTATTGCTGCGCCCCGCGGATCACCCAGGAACAGCAATACCATTAAGCCGGTGAGAATAGCGCCGATGGTGCCTTCCGTGAGCAAACTTTTTACGGAGTTGATCACGTAGGTGGACTGGTCAAATTCATAACTCAGTTTTACATCTTCCGGCAGCTGCGCCTGCATTTTTGGTAGCGATTTTTTCAGGTTCTGCACCACTTCCCAGGTAGAGGCATCCGCGCCTTTGGCAATACTGAGGTATACAGAACGGCGACCGTTCACCAGCGCATAACCTGCGGTAACATCCGCCCCGTCTTCTACGGTTGCTACATCTCTGAGATAAAGATTTTGTACATCTCCCTTAAACAACGGTATATTCTCAAAATCCTTTACCGTTTTGATAGTGGTATTGGCAGGCGTGATATAGTTATTATCCCCGATACGCACGTTACCGGAAGGCGCCGTTTGATTATTCAGGCGCATGGCTTCTACCAGCTGATCCGGCGTCATATTATGCTGCCGCAGCAATTCCGGATCGGCCTTGATCACCACGGTACGCATGTTACCGCCGAACGGCGTGGAGCCTATCAGCCCCGGTATGGAGGTAAAGGAGGAACGCACGTACACGTTGGCCATGTCCAGCAGTTCATTATTACTGCGCTTGTCGCTGCTCAGCACCAGCTGCCCTACCGGCAAAGTAGAAGCATCGAAACGTATAATGAACGGCGGATTGGAACCCGGTGGAAAAATGGCCTGTATCCTGTTGGAAAAGGCGCTCACTTCCGCTGCTGCCTGCGCCATGTTGGTACCAGGGTAAAAGTTGATCTTCATCAGCGTAAGTCCCTGGATATTTTTTGTTTCTATACTTTTAACGCCATTTACAAACAGGAAGATGTTGATATATTGTTTGGCAAAGAAGGATTCCATTTGCTTGGGCGTGTACCCCCCGAATGGGTGCGACACGTAAATTACCGGCATGTCCAGCTTCGGGAAGATGTCAATTTTGATGGTATTGACTGCTTTTATCCCAAAGAAGAACAGGCCGGCAACCAGCACCAGGATGGTGATGGGTTTCTTTAAAGCAAAACTGATTAAATTCATGGTACTTACATGTTGATAATAAAGCCATCAATGGCGTCCGTTTAACGAAAAGCTAATTTTCAAAGATGCTGAAGTCGCCTGCTGCGGCGGCTTTCAGCAATAGCGCCTGCCATACATTACTATATGCAATATCCTTGTCTGTTTCCGCCCTGATGAGCGCATACAGCGCCTGTGTTACATCTACCAGGTTGGTCAGTCCGTTCTTATACAGTACTGATTTCTGGAGATAAGCATCTGAAGCGGCTTTCACCTGTACGGGCGATTCCAGGTAGTTATCCAGTGCGTTTTTGATCTTTATATCGGAGAGATCCAGTTGTGCGCGGATCTGCTGATCAGCAAGATGATATTCTTCCTGCAGCCCCTGGCTGGTGAGCTGTTGGGCTTTTACCTGTCGCGAAATACGGAAGGGCTGTGTAATGTTCCAGGTAACGCCTACACCAAACAGGTAATTGGTACGGGTGGGTTTCACCCCATCCCAGTAATTGTGGGTGAAATCGGTTTGATCAGCCGCATAGCCGTTGCCAAACCCCGAGCCTCTTGTCTGCAATACGCCTACCAGCGTAAACGCGGGGTAATAAAAGGTTTTGGCATACTTTGCCTGTTCATCGCTGAGTGCTATCCTGCTTTTATACCATTGCAGCAGCGGGTGGTTTTCCGGGGAAAAGGTTTGCTGCGGCAATGCAGGGATGCGGGCTACATAAGAGGTATCGAGTATAAACTGCCTTGGTGTAATACCGAGCAGCTGTGCCAGTTCATTGCTTTGTGTTTGTTCAAAGTCCCTCGCTTTGGTGAGGGCAATTTTTGCATTGGAGTATTCCGCGTTTGCCTGCGAGGAGTCCACTCCTGCTATCAGCCCGTTCTTCACGCGGGTTACCACTACCGTCCGGATAGTGTCTGCCCGTTCAAGGTTTTCTTTGTAGGAGCGGGTGAGTTGCTGCGCTGCAACGAGGTTTAAATAAGTGGCCGCCACTTTTATTTTGTGCTTAAAAATCTCCTGTTGCCAGTCTTTGTCGTTCTGAGCGGCGGCCGCTAATGCTGTTTTCACTTTTTCCTTAGCTCTTCCAAAAGCGAAGAAATCCCAGTTGATATTAGTAAGGTATAAAGCGCCGAAGGAGGCGTTCCAGTTCTGATGATCGAGGGGCAAACCGGAGGACGCCACGCTTAAGCCTCCGAAGCCGTACAGGGGGCCATTTTGCCCGTTCACGGTGCCATAATCCTGCTGTGCGGCTACATTGAAATTAGGCAGGTAATCGCGGCGGGCCTGGGACACCTGTTCCCGGGAAGCCGCGGTGTATCTGGCTTTGGCGCGGATAGTTCCGTAGTTGGCAATAGCCGTATCAATAGCCTGCTTAAGGGTAAATACCTGTTGGGCATATACATTGTAACCTGAAAACAGGAATACAACCGCCAACAGCCAATATTTCTTACTCCACATGAATAGATAGATTTTACGGTTGAAATGTCCCGGAGGATATTCAACCGCAAAATTTCTGTATCATTTTGAAGTAAACTTGAAGGAAACGGGAAACCGGGATATTTTTTTGTGAGATGGATATTTAAACAGCTACTGCGGCCGCTGCGGACTGGGTTTCGCTGTTTACTGTCTGTTTTTTGTAAAATGCTACCCGGATCTTATGCCATCCGTCTGCATAATCATATTCCACTTCATAGCCGTTCACTTCGCAGATCTGTTTTACGATGGCGAGTCCGAGCCCGATACTGTCGTTGCTCTGGTTACTTTTCTTAAACCGCTGGAACAGCTCACACGTAGGGATCTGCGGAGGTATGCCGGTGTTGCTGATGCTCAGGTCGCGATGCGTGAGCACCATTTTAATTTGTCCCCCGTCGCGGTTGTGCCGGATCGCATTGCTCAGCAGGTTGCTGATCAGCATCTCCGCAAGCGCGGGATGAATATTGAGCGGAATATTTTTATCGAGGTTGGTAGTGAGTGCTATTTCGCGCATGGCGATCCAGTCTTCATAAGTGGCGATCACCTCTTTTACGACGCGGCAAAACTTAATGCTTTCGGTCACTTTAAATTCCTGGTTTTCCAGTTTGGTAAGTAAAATAAGTGAGCGGTTAATATGCGACAACTTTTCGATCGCGTTCTGCATATCTCCTATCAGTGCGGCTTGTACGCCATCAATATTGGTTTCCGACAGCAGTTCTATTTTGCTGCGGATCACGGCCAGCGGTGTTTGCAGTTCGTGCGAGGCATTTTCGCTGAACTCTTTTACGGCGGCATAATCTTCCATGGCTTTATCGGTCATTTTACCGAGGAAAACATTCAGTTCCTTAAACTCGGTAGTAGTGGTTTCGGGTAGCTGCAGTTTATCTTTTTGTTTCAGGTCGAAGCGGTGAATGGCTTTCATGGTGCGGCGCAGCGGGGAAAAGATCTTTCTTGAAAGCAGTCTTGCCGTTACAGACACTGCGAAGATCATGAGCAGCATTTTCCATACTACTGTGTTGAGCATACCGCGGAATATTTCTTCCGACTTGATCACATAGTTAAAGGAAGATATTTTATATGGTTGATTCCCGATGGTGTACCAGGAGTCTACCGTGATGCGGCATTCTTTCTGGCCCAGGTCTTCCGCAACGTAGTAGTCTTTTGTAACGGCTACTTTCTTTTCCGGGAGCGGGCCGGTTACGGCGCTTATCTGGATGGGCCTTCCATGGGTATAGCGATCCGGTTTTTCGCCGGCCATCATTTGCTGGGCCACCCGGTCGTTTACCTCGGTCATACGCGCTACTTCCGCATCATCGAGGTGTTTTTTGATGTTGTTGCGGGAGATGTACATAGTGATAGGTGTGATCAGGAATACGATCCCGATAAACCACAGTGTTATTTTATTAAGCAGCTTCATGTTTTGGAGGTATTAAACTTGTACCCTAATCCATACACCGTTTCTATATAATCCACTCCTTCTGCGGCGCTGATCTTCTTTCTCAGGTTCTTAACATGCTGGTATACAAAGTCGAAATTAGCCAGGTTGTCGGTATAATCGCCCCAGAGGTGGGCGGCAATTGCCTGCCGCGACAATACCCGGTTCTTATTGACCACAAAATACAACAAGAGGTCAAATTCTTTGCGGGTTACATCCAGGATGGAGTTATTGATTACGGCCTCCATAGTGTCTGTATTAAGCTCTATCTCGTTAAAGATAATAAGATTATTCCCATCCAGCTTTTTACGGCGGTAAATGGCCCTTAGCCGGGCATGCAGCTCGGGCAGGTGAAAGGGCTTGGTCACGTAATCGTCTGCACCGCGTTCGAGGCCGTTCACTTTGTCGTCGAGGGCATCTTTGGCGGAGATGATCAGTATACCGCTGCTGATATTTTCCTGGCGGATGAAATTAAGCAGCTCCAGCCCGTTACCGTCCGGGAGCATAATATCGAGCAGGATGCAGTCGTACGTGAAAAGGGAAAGCTTTTCCCTGGCTGTTTCCACATCATAGGCCAGTTCGCTGATATACTTTTCCCCGTTGAGGTAATCGGATATACCGCTGGCCAGTTCCTTATTATCTTCTACAATCAATACTTTCATAAAAACATACCTGGGTGCAAGGTGCGGGGTAAATTTATAGCAAATTTGAAGTTTTTAGCGGATTTTGTCTGACTCAGGATTAAACTGATTACGCTGATTACGCTGATTAGATTTGTTATGATTTTAAGGATTTGCGGAGATATAAGCGGGTAAAGGATCGCCTTCGGCGATGCGGAATTTGTCTGACTCAGGATTAAACTGATTACACTGATTACGCTAATTAGATTTTTGAAGGGGGTGGGAAATAGAAGCGGGTAGAGGATCGCCTCTACCCGCTTCTATCTCCG
>NZ_DATMTE010000249.1:0-3489 GCF_035564935.1 Chitinophaga sp.
ATAGTGGAATTATTAAGGATTGTTTTAAATTATCCCGGGTTTATTTAATAAGTGGCTACTATGGCTTATTTTGGGGCAGTCATAAGGCTCCGGAGGGGTAGCCTCACGACTGGCCTCAGCACATGTATTAAAATTGAAAGTGAAAGAATAGTAATTTGGTTGATAAATAAGTAATACGTTTGTGAGAGACAGACTACGTAGCCGGAAGAGAAAAAATTTCAGGATATTGGTCCCTACAACTTTAAAATAATAAGTAAACATTATGGTAATTGTCAACAGTTTCGCTGAATATCAGGCATATGAGGG
This sequence comes from Chitinophaga sp., assembly GCF_035564935.1. GTDB lineage: Bacteria > Bacteroidota > Bacteroidia > Chitinophagales > Chitinophagaceae > Chitinophaga. The sequence continues at coordinate 307 of NZ_DATMTE010000249.1, forward strand.
TAAAGAAATAGGTAGTTCTGAATGGCATAGGATAGACCAGGAACAGATCAATAAGTTTGCCGATGCAACGCTGGATCATCAATGGATCCATTGCAATGAGGAAAGAGCAAAAAATGAAGGGCCGTTCAAAACGACCATTGCCCATGGTTATCTGACCCTGGCATTAATTCCCTATCTATGGAAGCAGATTGCAGACATACGCAATGTTAAAATGGAAATAAACTACGGTATAGAGCAGTTTAAGTTTGGTCAGCCGGTGTTTGTGAACGACGAAGTTCAATTGAAAGCAAAACTCAATTCTATAGTCGATTTAAGAGGTGTCACGAAAGTGATAATTGGCGCTACGCTCAGTATTAAGGGAAAGCCCAAACCAGCGTACACGGGTGATGTAGTATTTCTATATCATTTTTGAGGCAGGTAACTTTCCTTTTACGGGCACAGGCGCTTTAAGTCCTGTTCCGGGAGCCACCAACAAAAAAGGCTGCATCATAAATAGATGATGCAGCCCCGCTTGTTTTAAGATATCCGTTGCCGTTAGTGCTCCAGGTTCATGATCTCAATTTTTCTGAAATCAACCGGTTGTCCTTCGCTTTGCAGGGCAATGAAGCCTTTGGAGAGCAGCTTGCCATCTATTTTAACGGTGGAGTCGTAATTGTTCACTACGCCGCCGCCGATCTGCGGTTTGGAGTACTGCAGTACGGTATCGCCGTTGATGATATGCGTGATGAGGGAATCGCCCAGTACGATCAGTTCTCCCCTTACCCATTGTTCGCCTTCGTATGTTTTGGAGGTGGATTCAATACAGTGTGTTGCATCCAGTTTGCCTTTGTATACCACGTTGGTACCCGGGGAGCACATGTTGCCGGTAGGCCGTGGTTTACCATCTCCCAGGCCGGCCAGCAGCTGCATTTCCACGGAAATGGGCCAGTCCTGCTCCTTTGGCATGGTACGCGGGTCCTGCGAGTGGAACATAACGCCGCTGTTCAGCAGCGTATATTCCGGTGCGGAAGGGTACCATTTTCCAACGAAACGGTACTCAAATTTGAGGTGATAATGTGAGAAGGGTTGTTTATAATACAAGTGCCCGAACTGGTCGTTAAAGTCGCCGTACTGATCATAGCGTACCTTGATGATGCTGTCTTCCACCCGGAAGGTATTGCCAAAGTTTTCTCCTACTTCATGGTGATGGATCTTCACGATCCAGTCGTTAATATCTTTCCCGTTAAACAGGGATATCCATTCCTGTTTCTTTTCAGGTTGTTTTACTTCATTACAGGCCATGCTGCCTGCCAGCAGTGCGATCATCAGCAGTTTACGTGAAATCGGGTTGTTGCTCATATAAGTGATTAAAGATTAATTTTTACTTCGTTGTTTTATGGCCGGGTTTTGGAAACACCTGGTGTGTTTGTGCCCATTGATACCAAAGGGTTTGCAGCTGTTGCACCTTTTCGGGGTATTGCGCGGCCAGGTTATTGGTTTCTGTTTTATCCACAGCAAGATTAAACAGCCGCCAGGTAGTATCGTTGCTGAGCGATACCAGTTTCCAGTTACCGGAGCGGGCATACCGTGCGCCGAAGTGTTCATTGAACAGCTGATCGTGCCCGGTGGTATTTTTGTTTTTGAAAGATGGCAACAGGCTGGTACCGGTAGTGGCGGGGATCTTGTGGCCGTTGTATACTTCAGGGTATTGTGCGTGCGCCAGTTCAGCGAAGGTGGACATGAAGTCCATTACATGCCCCATATGGCTATTGTAGCCGCCTTTGTTAGTGGTGATGCCTTTGGGCCAGTATGCGATCAGAGGAGTATGTATACCGCCTTCGTACGATTCGGCTTTCCAGTACTGGTAAGGCGTATTGGCTACATTGGCCCATGTTTGCCCTATAGAGGCATACGTGGTTTGTGGGCCGGGCATTGCCTGTTTTTTTGTGGCGTAAATAATTTTACGGCCGTCGCGGGTTTCATCGGGGCGATCGAATCCGGGTCCGTAGTTAGCACAGTTCTCAGGACTGGCGCCGTTATCGGACAAGAACACGATCAGGGTATTATCAAGCTGCCCGGTTGTTTTCAACGCCTCAATGATGCGGCCAATGCCCTGGTCCATGCGGTCTATCATAGCAGCATGCACTGCCATGGCCATAGCATCCCAGGCGGTATCGGGATTTTGCGCCCAGGTTTGGTTATTTCTCCAGCGTTTGGGCAATGGCGTGGTAGCCGGATCAATCAGTCCCATTTTCACCATTTTGTTATAGCGGGCGTTGCGGATAGCCTCCCATCCTGCCTTATAGGTGTCTTTATACTTTGCGATGTCTTCCGGCAGCGCCATGAGCGGCCAGTGCGGGGCGTTGTGGGCAACATACAGGAAGAAAGGCTTTTGGGTATCCGCATAGCCTTTGATATAGGCCACGGCGGTATCGTTGATAGCGTCTGTATGATAATAGTGGTCCGGTACCTTTGTAATGGGGGTTGTTCCGCTTACGAGGCTGAAGGGATCAAAAAAATCCACTACTCCCCATATGGTGCCAAAGAACTGATCGAACCCACGGCTGGTGGGATATTGTGAAACGGGAGAAAAATCGCCGAATGTTTGATGATGATTGAGCCAGGCCATTTGCTCCGCGGCTGTTTTTTGCCCGTTGGTGTTGGATACATGCCACTTGCCCGACATAGCCGTTTGGTAGCCGGCTGTTTTCAGCACTTCCGCCAGGGTAACCGCATTCTCTGAAAGGTGGCCCAGGTATCCGGGCTCATCCTCCGCGTCGGTCATCTTCCCAATACCCGCCTGCTGGTTATACAACCCCGTGAGCAGGGAAGCGCGTGTGGGGCAGCAACGGGAGGTATTATAAAACTGCGTATAGCGGATACCGTTAGCAGCCAGGAAATCAATATTGGGCGTATGGATTTCTCCGCCATAACAGCCGGCATCTGAAAATCCCATATCATCCGCGAGAATAACAATAATATTGGGCCGTGTATCTTTACGTGGCGGCCTGCTTTTCTTAAATCCTGTGAGCAGGATAGTGCTTAACAGGAATGGAACGATATAAACTGATCCTGGTCTTATCTTCATGGGTTCGCACAGTTTTATTACTACATCCCGTTAAAATAAAATAAAACGGACAGAAAAGTAAATAAACTGTATGATTGGAAGGGATTTATTTGAGGGAAGAGAAAAAAAAGCCTGGC
>NZ_DATMTE010000250.1:0-6865 GCF_035564935.1 Chitinophaga sp.
GATTTGCCGCCGGGGAAAAGCACTTTCCTTCAAAGGATCTGAAAGAAACATTGATCAAACACTATGATGAAACCCGCGATTTCCCTTCGGTAAATGGCACATCGAGGTTAGGTATTCACCTCCGGTTTGGTACTGTAAGCATACGCGTACTGATGCAGCAGGCCATGCAACTCAATGCTACGTTTGCAAAGGAATTGATTTGGCGGGAATTTTACCAGATGATCCTCTGGCATTTCCCACATGTGGTTGGAAATTCTTTTAAGAAAGAATATGATAAGATAGTTTGGCGCAATAATGAAGCAGAGTTTGAGAAATGGTGTAAAGGAGAAACAGGTTACCCGATTGTAGATGCAGGTATGCGGGAATTAAATGCCACCGGTTTTATGCATAACCGGGTACGTATGATCACTGCCAGTTTTTTAACGAAGCATTTGTTGATCGACTGGCGTTGGGGAGAAGCTTATTTTGCAGCCAAACTACTGGACTATGACCTGGCCTCAAATAACGGCGGCTGGCAATGGGCAGCAGGATCCGGATGCGATGCAGCGCCTTACTTCAGGGTGTTTAATCCTTCTTTGCAAACACAGAAATTTGATAAGGATTTGAAGTATATCCGTAAATGGGTACCGGAGTTTGAAGGGTTTGAATATGCAAAACCAATAGTGTTGCATGAGGAAGCGCGTAAGCGTGCGTTGGAAGTATATGGGAAGGCGCTTCGTAAATAAAAAAAATGCAGTGAACTATTCACTGCATTTTTCTTCTTTTAAGAAAGAATTAATTGTTGAAAACCTCTTTCAGTTTGGCATCCAATGCTTCATGCTCTTCTCCGCCGCCGCCATAGCGTGCTATAATTACGCCTTTCGGATCAATTAATATCTGGGTGGGTAAAGAATGAATGCCAAAGTGTTCGCTGATATCTTCAGGGTTGGGCTCATTCTTCATTCGTTTATCCATATCCAATCCACGTAGCACATGTTTCCATACACCGATACCATCTTTTTCAACCGCCTTTTTCCAGGCATCATGATTGCGGTCGTCGTCCGACACGCTGATCACTTCAAAGCCTTTTTCCTTGTATTGTTTATATAACTCAAGCAAGTGGGGATTACCTGCACGGCAAGGCACGCACCAGCTGGCCCAGAAATCTACCAGCACATATTTTCCTTTGAAATCAGATAAGCTGAGCGACTGATCATTGATATCTTTTTTACTGAAGTTAAAAGCAACACTGCCTGGTGAGCCTTGTTCAAGACTTTTTATTTCTTTGGCTATGGCCAAACCATCTTTACTTTTTTGCAACGCAGCGTTCAGGCTGTTGTAGTAGTATCTGGCGGAGTCCAGTGTCATGCTGCCAATTTCAAAGCGCATCAGGTAAAGGCTCAGGAAGGAGTTGTGATGTTCGCGGATAAACTTCCTTGATAACTGGCTGTTGGTATTAAAGTAAGGCGCCAGTTGTTCACGGATGGCTCCTGCTTTATCATGGTCTTTTTCATTACGCAATGCTTCCAGTAATGGTTTATATTTTTCCGTGGCGGCTTCCTTTTCTTTTTCCAGCTGTACATTTTCATCATTGCTTACAGAGCCTTTCATCACAATGGTGCTGAGATCGCCGTTAGCTATGTTGATAGTCATGGCGGCAGGTTCCAGGAACAGGGATGCCTGCTCTTTTTTGTTGCCGGTCATGTTCCTTATCAGTGCTGCGGAAACCATGCCGGGCGCAGGTTGCAGCAGCGTGCCTGCAAAGCTGAACCTGCCGTTCTTTACTTCGGCGCTGTCTGTTACATACTTTGTGCCATTGCTGTACTGCAGGTAATATTTGGATGGTGCATTACCGGTAACGGTGCCGGCTATACTGAATTTTTGTTGTGCGATTACCAGTTGGCTTAATACTAACGGTAACGACAATACGCAGATTATTTTTTTCATAATGTTATTGTTCGTTTTGTGTAAGATTTGGATTAAGGATGATTTCTTCCTGCGGAATGCGCAGCAATATTTTAGGGCTTGTGGCAGGGATAGTCATAGCGCCGCTGCTGGCAGAGGAATAGTTCCGCACCATTGGCAAGCCATTCCTGAAATAGTCAAACCCTGCATGCCCTTCAAAGGCCAGTTCTATTCTGCGTTGCAATAATATTTCATCAAACAGCGCCTGCCCCGAAAGATCCACAGACGCAAGTTCTGCCCGGTTACGGATTATGTTCAGATCTGCCAGTGCAGCCTCTTTTTTACCAAGTTTTGCATTGGCTTCCGCCCGGTTCAGGTATACTTCCGCAAGGCGGATATACCGGAACGGTGACTTGCTGAAAATAGCATTGTACAAGTACATGTATTTAGCGGTAGCAATGCTGTCGTTGGGAAAACCGGGGGTTACATTCACCTTGTAATGGGAAGTGCGCAGATCCGTTTTTGTAATGCGCAACAGCAGGTCGGAAGAAGGACGGTAATAGCCGCCTGTATAGTTGATTTGCGGGGGATACGCATATTGCTGGCTGATTGATGCACTTCCAAAGTCCATGTTGCCGGCAAAGATATCTTCCTTATTGGCCACGTTGCTGCTGTTGTAATAAGCGCGGTATGCATCGTTTTGCAGCAAGGCATACTTATTACTGTTAATCACCTGGTCGGCATAGCTCACCACTTTCTGGTTAAATGCCGCATCCGGCTGCTGGAAGGTGCCGCCCATATAAAGATAGACACGCGATAACAACGCAGCGGCAGCCTGCTTCCCGGCAAAGCTGTTGGACTTCTCCTGGTTAAACAGGGAAATGGATGTTTCCAGGTCTGCAATAACCTGTTCATATATTGCTTTGGTGCTGCTGCGGGCGGGTTTATAGTCGATACCATTGGTAGCGGTAGTGATCAGCATCACACCCGGCGATGTAGCAGCATCCTGGTAGTAGGGCTTTGCATAGAAACGTACCAGGTTAAAGTATACGAACGCTCTCACGAATAATGCTTCTGCTTTAGCCTGCAATACCACCGGGCGCTGTTCATCTTTGACAACGTTATCCAGCAATTTGTTGGCATGAAGAATAATGAAATAACTTCCTCTCCATAAATTGTATGTCCAGCTATGATCCTTATCGGGGGAGTTAATATAGTTAAACGCATCAGTGTAGAAGTTAGGCCCCAGATCAAGTGAATGAATATTATTGCTATGTGCTTCAGAAAGAAACATCGTAATGTCGCCATATCCAAAGCTATTCGTCATGGAAACACCAGTAGTGATCATCGGGTAAAGGCCCAGCGCGGCCTGTGCAAACCCATCAGGGGTACTGAACTGGGCCGCTTCATTGGTAACGTTGTGCGGGCGCAGCTCATCCAGTTGTTTGTTGCAGGCGCTTAATGAAATAAGACTTACGGCGGCTATTATAATTGTACGCTTCATTTGTCAGTAGTTTAGAATGTAACATTAAGACCGGCAGTGATGCGCCGTGGGTTAGCATTTCCGATGCCTACGCCTCCGTAGGCGGTAGAGGTGCCGATGGTGGCGCCTTCAGGATCGGCTCCCACATAGTCTTTATGTTTGATCACGAAAACATTGTCCATACTAACGAATACGCCCGCACGCTGTGCACGGATCTTCGTCAATGTTTTTGGAGCCAGGTCGTACCCGAGCCGGATGTTCCGCATGCGGATATGGCTGGCGTTGCCGTAAACAAGCGAAGAACGACTGTCGAACACGCGCCAGGTATCCATTTTGCTGCTGTATACGTCCGGATAGTTGGCGGCTTTGTCGCCGGGTTGCTGCCATACTTTCTGACCCGGCTGCCAGTTCACATTATTCCTGCCAAGGAAAGGAGCAATGGGATCCTGGAAGTTATTAATGAGGCTCATGGCGGTATAGTTGCCTACCTGGAACCACATTTCTGCACTCAGGGAAAATTGTTTGTAGGTAAAAGTATTGGTGAAACCACCGAAAAATTTGGGTGTAGCGGAACCAACTGTCTGGTAATTGCGGATATCAGCCATTCCACCAATGCCTTCTACTACCTGCTTCTTCCCGGAAGCATCATAATTTTCAAACAGCGGCGCCCCGTTATCAGGATTTACACCTGCATAGCGGATGGCTTTAATTACATTAAGGTCTTCTCCTTTATAACGGTAATAGGCGCGGTTGTAATTATCAAGAAGGGAATCGCCATACAGTTTTTTTATGGTGTTCTTATTGAAACTTACGTTCAGGTTTGTGGTCCAGCTGAAATTCCGGGTATCTATATTGCGGGTGTTCAGCATCAGTTCCAATCCTTTGTTCAATACTTCTCCTACGTTCTGGTATTGCTGAAACGAGCCTTGTGCAGAGCCCACAAATACCTGTTGCAGGAGGTTTTTACTGAGTTTTGAATAGAGGTCCGCGGAAAGCTCTAAGCGTTTCCACAGGCTGAGGTCTATTCCCGCTGTATTATTAACAGTGGTTTCCCAGCTGATGTCGGGGTTCTCCAGCTGTGTAATGGAAGAGCCTATGTTATTAATATTATCATAGGTATAATTGGTGTTTGCGGCGTAAAGGGTTTGGTTCAGGTAACCATCGCCTACATCCCTTCCGGAAGTTCCGTGCACTACTCTCAGCTTCAGCAGGTCTATTGCTTTCACATCTGCCAGAAATGCTTCTTTGTTGATCAGCCAGCCGGCACTTACCGCATAGAAGGTACCGTACCTTTTGTTACGGCCAAAATTGGTGAAAGCATCGGTACGAAGGGAAGCAGCCGCATAGTATTTAGCGAGGTAGTTGTAGTTCAGCTCACTGAAGGCGGAGAAGCTGGCTCTTTCAGTATAACTACCCAAGGGCCTGTACGGCGAATTGTAAGCAACGGTGATGGCACTGCCAAAATTTTTGGCGGCGCCCATATTTCTTTCTCCTGGTAACAGGTTATACATATCAATGCTGCTGGTTTCATTGGTGCGCTTTGCCCACTCTGTTCCGGCCAGGAAATTCAGATTGTGATGGCCAAACTGTTTGGAGGCATTCAACGTATTGGTAGAAGTGAAATTAAAGAACCTGGTGTCTGCAATAGTAAGGGTTCCGTTGGGAACTGCAGCACCCGGTGCAAACAGGTAAGGATAGCCTCCGTACTTCCCTGAAAAGCTGCGGGGATCCATGTAAGAGTTACGATGAGCGTTAATATAGTCGATGGTATTGGTGGTTTTTACGCTTAACCAGGGCAATACACGGTAGTTCAGCCATATGGTACCGGTAAAGTGCTGGTTGTTGGTAACCGATGTATTGTCGAATTTCCTTTCCCCGATAAAGTTCTGCGACCAGGTAGTATAAGGCACTCCGAAATTATTGGATTGCTTCACCGGGATACTGTCGGCCAGCGAGCCATCTGCATTATAAGGCGTTACAAATGGCTGGGTCATATAAATTACCGGTACGCCGTTGGGAGAAATGGTTTTGTCGATAATGGCGCTGGTATTCAGTCCTGCAGAAACTTTTTTGGAGAAATTCTGCACTACATTGAGGCGCAGGTTGCGGCGGTCGAAAGTATTACCTACGTTAATTCCTTTTTCCTTGTACCAGTCTATGCCGGCATATAACATTGTTTTATCGTTGCCGCTATTAAGCCCCAGGCTGATATCGGAAAAATTGCCATCATCAAAGATCGCCTTTTCCCAGTCGAAGTTCTTTGTTTTATCTTCATCCGTATAAATCCTTCTTTGTTTGATGAAATCTGCTGCTGTAGGAAACTGTTGCTGCAGGGAAGGTGTTTCTTCCCATCTGCGTTGCATCACTTTATCCATCAGCGCCGTATTTTCCGTGGTGTTCATCATGCGGATAGCGCGGTTCTGTTTAATAGCGCCATAGCGTGTATCCAGTGTTACGTGTACACCGCTGTTGGCAGCAGCCTTTTTGGTGGTAACTACAATTACACCCTGTGCAGCGCGTGAGCCGTAAATGGCGGTAGATGCTGCATCTTTCAGGATGGTGATGCTTTCCACATCAGCAGGATTTACCACGTCCTGTAAATTCTGTGAATTGGAAATTACCCCGTCAATAACGATGAGCGGCCCAAAGTAAGCACTGGTACCGGATGGGAGAGATGACTCACCGCGCAGCAATACCTGCGCTTTGTTTGAACCGGCATCGGCAGAGTTCTCCACGATATACATACCGGTAGTTTTGGCTTTCAGCATAGAGAGTATATTGGAAGAAGAAACGGAGCTACGCAGTTGATCGCCGGAAACTTTTTGAACAGCGCCGGTTAGCTCGCTGGCCTGTTTATTTGTATAACCCATTACCACCACGCCACCAAGACTCGTAGCATCTTCTTCCATTGCAATATGGTTTTCAGTACCGGAAATAACCTGTGTTTTCTGCCGGTAACCGATACTGCTCACCATTAACGGGCGGCCTTCTTCCGAAGCAATGGTAAATATGCCGTTGGCATCGGTTACAGCGCCTTTGCCGGAGATAATGTCCCGGATGGTAGCACCGGGCAGCGGCTGTCCTTTCCGGTCTGTTACTCTTCCTTTGATCATCGGCTGTGCCCTGGTAACGCCGGTAGGATTGTACGGCATCACTACACCGATCATATTGCCGCTTATCCTGAACTGCAAGCCGGATGCATCTTCCAGTTCTGCCAATACTTCCCGCAGGCTCCGTTGTTTAGACGCCAGGGTGATACGTCTGACCGGCAATGTGCCGGCGGCATAAAAGAATTTTACCTGGTAGGTGCTTTCAATTTTTTTGAAGGCAGTGGCCACATCTGCCTCCCTGAAGGCTATTGATTTTCTTTGCTGTCCGTACGATAGCATACAGGTGCTTAGCATTAACAACACCAAAAGAGGGAACTGCCATTTTATCGCAGTACTTAACGGCGCATGGAGGCGCACATAATTAAAAGTCATGCATCAGATTTTTTAA
>NZ_DATMTE010000251.1:0-6431 GCF_035564935.1 Chitinophaga sp.
TTTATAACCATTGATTTTAATAATAAAAGGAGATGAAAGCAGGTAACTACTTCCATCTCCTTTTATCATTTATAAAAATCTCAAAAATAAAAATCAAACTAATCAGCAAAATCAGCGTAATCCTGCTCCAAGACAATTTAAAAGCGCCGAAGGCGCGCCCTACTCCCCTTTCTTAGGCGCCGGAGGCGGCATAGTAGCCTTAGGCTTGTTTTCTTTATTGTCTTTATGCTCCTCTTTTGGCTTTGCCGGGGCTGCCGGTTCCTGGCTGTCGGCGCCGGGGGTGGCATAATCGCTGACATCGCCGGAGCCATAGTCGTCTGCTGAGCCGTTACCTACGTTTTCTGATTCGGCGCCGGGTTTTACATTGGAATCGTAATTCATGTAAATATCGTCTTCACTCATATTCGGCGGCACCGGGAAATGATCATTGGAACCGATTTTCAGGGTGGGGTCCGCATATACTTTCTGCATGAAATATCCCCAGATGGGTAAGCCGGTGTTGGCGCCCTGCCCGATGGCCGTGGTGCTGAAGTGGATAAAGTTGTTTTCGCAGCCTACCCATGCACCTGCCAGTAACTTAGGTGTGTAGCCCATAAACCAGCCATCCGTGTTATCGTTGGTAGTACCGGTTTTACCGGCTATTTCGCCCTGGATGTTGAAACGGGAACGGATACGGGCTCCTGTACCGCCGGGCGCTACCACCCCTTCCATCATTTTCACCATGGTATAAGATTCTCTTTCACTGATCACTTCACGTTTTACCGGTGCAAATGTTTCAAGAATATTGCCGTTCCTGTCTTCAATACGGGTAATATAAATAGGTTTGGTGTTAATGCCCCTGGCAGGGAACATAGTGTATCCCTGCATCAGTTCATAAAGCGACAATTCCACCGCACCCAACGCAATAGCCGGGTAGGCAGGGATATCGCTGGAGAAGCCTACTTTGTTTTTGGCAAAATCGGCAAATGGCTTGGCGCCAATTTGTTTGATCAGGTAGGCGGCCACCAGGTTCAATGATTTGGCGAGCGCGCCGGCCATAGTAATGGTACCACCGGTGCTTCCCTCCGAGTTATGCGGCGTCCATCCATTGATGGAGATGGGCTCATTGGGCAAAATGGTGTTAGGCGACATACCATTCATGATGGCAAAGCAATACAGGAAAGGTTTAAAGGTAGAACCAACCTGGCGGCGGGTTTTAGCCACGTGGTCATTTTTAAAGTAACGGAAATCCGGTCCGCCTACCCAGGCTTTCACCTCACCGCTTTCAGGATCCATTGCCATAAAGCCCGCCTGTAAAACAGCGCGCATATATTTAATGGAGTCCATCGGGGTCATAGTGGTATCTATTTCATTCAGGTCCGGTTCCGTGGAGCTTTTCCAGCCAAATACCTTCATGCGCACGGGGGTATTGAACGCCCTGGCAATAGTGGAATCGTCTGCTTCATCCTCTTTCATAGCCTTGTACCGCTCAGATTCTTTCATGTACTGATCCAGGTATTTGGGCCATTTTTTCCAGACACTGCCTGTTTTTACGTCTTTTTGCGCAGAAAGCGACTTTTGCAGCACAGCCAGGTGTTTAGCCACGGCTTCCTCTGCATACAACTGCATTCTCGGGTTGATGGTAGTATATATTTTCAGACCATCGCGGTAGAGGTTATATTCAGACCCATCCGCTTTTTTATGTGTTTTACACCAACCTTTCAGTTCATCGCGCAGCACTTCCCTGAAATAAGGGGCCAATCCCTTGTTGTGGTCAATTTTATTATAGTGCAGTACAATAGGCTTGCTTTTAGCAGCTGCCGCCTCTGCCGGGGTAATAAAACCGGCTTCCTGCATATTGCTGATAACGGTGTTACGGCGCTGCAGTGCGTTTTGCGGATTCCTGCGCGGGTTATAAAGGGTGTTGCCCTTTAGCATTCCTACCAGGATGGCAGCTTCCTCAATAGATAAGTGCCCTGCATCTTTACTAAAAAAAGTCCTGGCGCCGTTTTCTATTCCATATACATTATCTCCAAAAGCTACCGTATTGAGATACAGGGTAAGGATCTCCTGTTTGGTGAAGTTCCTTTCCAGTTTTACGGCAATGATCCATTCCTGTACTTTCTGGAAGGCCCTGCCAATCGGGTTGCCGGAACGTGTTTTTCCCAGGTTATCTGATTGCAGGTTCAATGCCAGCTGTTGGGTAATGGTACTGGAGCCGCGTTTTTTACCGATCAGCAGGTAAAAAGGGATAGCCAGCGTTCCTTTTGGATCAATACCGGAATTGTCATAAAAACGGGTTTCCTCTGTTGCTATCAGCGCGTTGATCACGTTTTTGGAGATCTCATTGTAATCGCTGCTGGAACGGTCTACCTGGTAGTATTTACCCAAAATAGTACCATCGTCGGCAATAACCTCTGCGGCCAGTGCTGCCCTCGGATTTTCCAGTTCTTCCAGTGATGGCATACTGCCAATGATCCGGAAGTTAATGAGTAAAACTAACAGAACAAGTAATGCTAAGATACCAAAAGCCACCCGCCACAATATTTTCACCGATTTTTTCATGCGCTTAGTTAATTTGTTTTATGGCCAGATTTGCCCAAATTCTTTTATATGAAATAATTTATTACTATCTGTTGGCTAATTTTTTCAATAAAGTCAATACGCAATAAACAAGCCTGTTTGTGACAGTCTGACCGACAAAGCTATTTAAAATTCCAAAAATACTTATTGGGTCACATAATTATCTGTAAAAAACTTGCGGTAACCTGCCAGGTCCTTGGTACTGTTTAATAAGATGAAATTATCCCTGGAAATCACAAAGAAATTATATTCTGTAGGCCTGATCCGGGGGATGATATTCGAGGCGGCTTCATCGCGGATCTCATCGAAGTAGGCCAGGGCCTTGTCTTCATTAGGGAAAAGCCGGAATATCAGCATCACATCATTGGGAGTGAGCACAAAACTGCCCACTTCAATTTTATCTGTTGCGTGTTTGGCGGCATTATACCGGGTAAACTGGTTAAGTCCTTCGTCCATCAGTTCTTTAGACACACGCTGGAAGGAAAGCACCACAAAAAACGGGTTATCGGCTGTTAATTTATAGGGTGTAACCGGTTTGGGCGGCGCCACGGTAGCCATTGGGGCGGGTAAGTTGCCGGTTACCCCGGCCGCTATTTTAGCGGAATCTGCCGGCGCTTTTGCCGTATTGACCCTGTCGGCCAGTACAGGCTGCGGATTTTGCCAGGGGTAGCGCATGGTAATGTCTTCATCCAGCAATACGCCGTTGGCGTCTTTTTTCCTTACCTCCAGTTTGGCGAGGTAATCGGCCAGTTCGGCGCGGTGGTTCAGGGCATCCATGAGGGCCTGGGCCTGGTTACGCACAGGCTCATCAGCCGCGTATTTGGTGAGCACGGCCTGTACTGCCTTCCGCGACAGCTGCAGGGTGTCTCCGGCACGCAGGCTGTCGACAGCGAACAGGGTATCTGTTTTTACGATCAGCATAGCTTCCAGCAGGTCAAATTTAGGCTGCAGGAAATTGATACCGAAGGTGCTGTCGGCCTGTTTTTTCATGGCCATGGATTCCGCATAATTACCCTGGCGGAAGGCTTCATAAGCAGCGTCATAGGCGGCGCTGATCTCCTTCTTTTTCTGGGCGTCAATATCTCTCAGCCCGCCGGAGCGGATGATGTCTGCAAAATTGGTATTACCGTACTGGTTCAGCACCATTGCTTTATAGTGATTGGCCTGGGCAGTATGATTTTGTTTCCCATGCCACACATACAGGGAATATAATACCTCCGGTTTACGCGGATGATCCGGGAAGAGGATCAGCAGGGAGTCGTAGGTTTCTATGCCAAGGGAATAATTTTCCAGCTTATCATAGTACAGTTTACCCAGGTCGAACCAGGCGTCCTGCACTGCTTTTTTGGATGCCGCCAGTTTTTCCGGTGTGAGTGGCAAACCCGCTGCCAGCGATTCCGTGCTGATGCTGTCTGCCGGTACTTCCCCCAGGGTAACGGATTTTGTTTCTTCTGTTATTTCTATAGGACCACCGCTATTGGTGGCATTTACCACGCCATTCTGGCTGCGGCGCCAGTTATCTACGGGCTGGCGGCTGCCCCACCTGCGTTTAAATTCCGAGTAACCGGCCGATTTACTGGCCGCGTTGTAGAAGTACCAGTCGCCTGCTTCCTCTTTCGGCGAATAAGCGGTGCCTCCCCCGCTCATGCTGAAAGCGGCAGGATTCTCCCGGGGATTGGCAGCGGCCAGTTTCTCTTTCTTTTTCTTTTCGGCAGCTTCACTTTCCATGGCAGCCACCATTTTTGACAACACAATGTTCCGGTCCGACGGGGACATGGCGGCTAACTGTTGCAGGCTGTCTTCCCTGTGAATGGTTTCCAGCCGGACTACCACTTCCGAGAGTACATTTTTGCGTGTTTCCACGGTAGATGCGTCCACAAAATCTTTTGTCATCACGCCGGCGGTGCTGTCATAATATTTTTTTGCTTCCGTGTAATTACGCAGGTCGTAGTAAATATCCGCCATGCCTTTGTAGGTAATAGCGCGTTGCATGAGGTTATCACTGGGTATTTTCAGTGATTGCTTCATATAATTAAGAGAAGCCTCCGGGTGGTCGGGGTATTCAAGTACTCCCATGGTGTAATAGATCCCGTCGCGGAAGCGCTCGAACCGCTGCTTCCTGAGCATGCGGCGGAGCCCTGAAATGCTGGCGGCCACATTACCGGTAGTTTGGGCATTGGTTCTGGCAATCTGTAAGCGCGCCTGGAAGTCCATCATAGGATCAGGTTTCATGCTGATCACGGTACGGAACTGGTCCAGTGCGGAATCCGGGTGTTGCTGCTGCAGGTAGAGCTGGCCGAGTATATACGACATCCTGGCTTTGGCTACTTTGTCGTGGCTTTTATCGATAGCCACTTTCAGCGGTTCTATTGTTTCGGGGTATCTTTTCTGGATATAATGGCTGTAAGCGCGTACTTCCGCCAGGTCGCCATCGAGGCGGTGCGGGAAGTTCGGATCCGTGTTGAGGATGTTAAGCAGGGCCTGTACTTCATCATATTCCTTTTGTTCCAGCAGGGTACGGGCTCTCCACAGGAAGGCGTCGTTACGTGCTTTGGTATGTTTGAGGCGGCCGAAGGGGCCTTTTCTCTTTTCTTTGGTGGCGATAGAGATCTGGTCATTTTCGTGCGCCCCTACTACTGTTTTGTATTCCGACTTCGTTTTCGGGGCGAAGGCGATGTTAATATACTGGAATGTTTTATTGGCATTTTCAAGATCGCCTTCATAGAAGTAGGCACGGCCCATGAGCAGGAAACAGTCGTCGATCCATTTACCGCGGGGATCGTGCAGCTGGATGGCCATGCTTGTTTTATCGATAACGGAGTCCAGTTCCCCTTTGCTGAAGCCCTGGCTCTGTAAGCTGAACGGGTAAAACGGCAGCAGGATGTTATAGTTATCCTGGCCATCGCGGTTAGCGGTTTTCACCACCCTGTCGAGCTTCACCCTGGCATGAAAGTAATAATTGAACCGGGTAGCCATGTTTTGGAAGAATTGTCTTTTCCAGGTCCATTTCTTTTTTTCCAGCATCACTTCTGAAGGGGGACGGCGATCCTGTACGCGTTGCTCACGTGGTTTAAAAAGGGGCTTGGCAACAGGTCGTTGTTGCTGTTTATTGGGGGCCTGGCCCTGGGAATTTGTTTGCTGAGGCCGATTTTGAGGCTTATTTTGTGCCCGGGCAGCCGGCAAAACCAGGCAAAATGACAATATTATTATTCCCAGATACTTTAGTAGCAGTTTGATGCAATTCATGGATGCCAGGGTGTATAGGCTAAATATATATAACTTACAGTTTGAAAAAATATTTTAAAGATAGGATAAAATAGTTGATTGAATATGAGTGCGGGAGAAGTGTTGCTGACTTTTTTCCAACAGCGGATATATTTTAATCTGCTGGTTTTCAAATAAAAATCTCTCTTTCTGCCGGTAATCCGTAAAACACTGTTTCCTATTTTACAATAATGATTAACTTTAGCGCGCCTTAAAATAAACAGTGTTCTTTAAGAAGTATCACAAAACATGGCCAGGAAGGGTAATAAAAGCAACAGACGAAATCTCGAAAAACTGAGTCATAAATACCGTCTGGTAATTATGAATGATGATACCTATGAAGAAGTGACCTCGTTCAAACTATCCCGGATGAGCGTGTACATTGCCTTCAGCACCCTTTTTGTGTTACTGGTAGCCATTACAGTAGCTACAGTAGTGTTTACGCCTTTGCGGTACTACATACCTGGCTATGGAGATCTGAAGCAGCGGAAAGAATTTATTCATCTTAAAATGAGGGCTGATTCGCTGGAAACCGCTATCAATGCCCGCGACCAGTATCTGAACAATATCAAACAAGTGATAAACGGCGACTTTAACGGGAAAGT
>NZ_DATMTE010000252.1:0-9958 GCF_035564935.1 Chitinophaga sp.
ATTATAGTTTGTAATTTTCGTGCCCACAAGCCTGTGAATCACTGCCCCACAGGCTTGTGGGCAGGCAACCTACATAAGACCTTTCAGGAATTAACAGCCAGTTATACACTCGACGTAAACGAGGGTTACCGACAATTACTGAAGCTACAAACCATTGCCACCTACAACCAACTTACACAGGAAAGTACCCAGAAACGTGACGGACTGGAACAGCAGATACAAAGAAATCGACAAAAGGATAAATCAACTGAGAGATCGCCTTGCGATGGAAGAGAAGGACCGGGAGATGTATGAAGAATACAAGGCCAAATTTCCGGAAGAACGCCATGCATTTTCCGTCAAATGACAGGAAGAGCGCGGGCTTTAGGGAAAAAAAAAACGGGAACAATACATTTGACTGTACTATTCCCGTTTCTGTGGTGTGAGCCGGGATCGAACCGGCGACACAAGGATTTTCAGTCCTTTGCTCTACCAACTGAGCTACCGCACCATCCGTTTTTATTGCCCTCTCTCGTGAGGGGATTGCAAAAGTAATACAATCTTTTGAATTGCAAAATTTTTTTCGTGAAAAATTTACAAAATCACTTTTTCGCTCAGGATACCGCTCCAAAGTTCATGCCGCCAATAGAGCGACTGGCGTGCATATTCAGCTGCTTCGTCCCATTTATGTTTATCGGTGCCACATAATTCGCTCACCATTTGCATAGCCAGTTGGCTGTGGTGATCCCCGTCTACTTCAATATGTCTTTCCAGGTAATAAATGAAGGTATCCAGTTTCCCGGGAAATTTCTGACCGAGGTCTTTTACCAGGGCGAGGAACATATCGGGGATCAGGTCTTCCCTGCCGAAAGTAAAAACGGCAGCCATAATATGTGCCTTACCGGTGGCAATTACATTAAATGTAAAGTTTAAAAAGCCCTTTACGGCCTCCGGAAGGATAGCGGCGAAGAATAAGTCCTGGATTGTTTTACCGGTTCTTATACCGGTTATAACCGCATTTATGGGAGCGGTATCCGCACCGGCCTGTTGCATGGCGCGCTCATAGAGTTCGAAGTGACTGCACCGGTTTCCTTCCTTATCTACATCGCTTTCTTCGCCTGTTACAATTTCATTGATCAGGTAACGGGTAGCCGCATTGCCTGTTGGTATCCAGGGTACGTTAACGCAGGTAAGCTGTTGCTGCAATCCTTTCAGTAAAGACATGAAATCCCAAACGGCGTATACATGGTACTGCATAAAAGTGCGAACATCATCCAATGTTTGCAGGTCGGCGTATAGTGGATGGCTTACTACCTGCTCCCTAACGGGCGCAATGGTTTCCTGTATTTTTTTGATGTTCATTGTTGTGGTATGGTTCCTGGTAACCGGCATCAGTTGCCGTATACTACCAGGAATTTTATACGCATCAGCTTTAATTGCTCCAGCGAGTAATCATTTTCAATCAGTTCTTCCCTGGCGAGCGCAAGACTAGATGTTTCACATCCTTTGAAGTATTCCATGATCTCATCCTGGGCATAGTCGTCCAGTTCTTCATCCAGGCAATAATCGATGTTCAGTTTGGTACCACTGGCTACAATGGTTTCCATTTCATCAAGTAACTGGGAGAGGGAGAGCTCCTTGTTTTTTGCAATGGTTTCGAGAGGTATCTTTTTATCGATATTCTGGATGATGAATACTTTCATCCCGCTTTTATTCACCACGCTCTTCATCACAAAATCGTCCGGCTTGGTGATATTGTTTTCCTCCACGTATTTGGTGATCACATCCAGGAACTGTTTGCCATAGCGGATCGCTTTACCCTTACTCACGCCCTGGATCTTTTCCAGTTCCTGCACGGTGGTAGGATATTGGGTGGCCATATCTTCCAGGGATGTTTCCAGGAAGATAACAAAGGGAGGAAGGTTCTTTTCCTTTGATACTTTTTTGCGCAGTTCTTTCAGCATTTCAAAGAGTGCCGGGTCGGCAGATGCCTGAGCTTCTGCGGCGGCTTCTTCCTCTTCATCCATAGCATCTTCATCAAACTGGTGATTCAGCGCTACCATGATAGAGTACGGCTTTTTGAGGAATTTGGCGCCTTTGTCGGTTACTTTCAGTAAGCCATATTCTTCAATATCTTTTTCAATTAATCCTTCCAGCATCATCTGGCGCATCAGGGAGTTCCAGAAATGCGCATCAAACTCCTTCCCTTCGCCGAACACATCAAGTTTATCGTGGCGGTAAGTGTTGATTTGCGGGGTGGTTTTCCCGGTGATGATATTGATCACATATTCGCTGCCAAAACGTTCTTCGAGCGAGCGGATAGCTTTCAGCATGATCACTACGCGGTTCTTTACTTCTATCTTTTCTTTTGGATTGCGGCAGTTATCGCATTGTCCGCAGTTTTCGGTATCGTAATGTTCCCCGAAGTAGTGCAGGATAACCTTGCGGCGGCATACGGCGCTTTCGGCATAGGCTACGGTTTCGTTAATCAGTTGCGCACCCATTTCGCGTTCGCTGAGCGATTTATCGCGCATAAGGTGTTCCAGTTTCTGCACATCTTTATGGGAATAGTAGCAGATACAATGTCCTTCCAGCCCGTCCCTGCCGGCGCGGCCGGTTTCCTGGTAGTAATTTTCCAGGCTTTTGGGGATATTGTAATGAATTACGAAGCGTACATCCGGTTTATCGATCCCCATTCCAAATGCAATGGTGGCCACAATTACTTCTGTATCTTCATGAAGGAACATATCCTGGCGCTGCGCCCTGGTAGAAGGATCCAGGCCGGCATGGTAGGCTACTGCCTTTACCCCGTTGGCCACCAGCATGTCTGCCAGTTCCTCCGTGGTTTTACGGTTCAGCGTATAAATAATGCCGCTTTTGCCTTTATGCTGATGTATAAACTTCACAATATCCTTGATCGTCTGTTCCTTTTTGCGTTTGGGCCTGATTTCGTAATACAGGTTTGGACGGTTAAAGGAAGAAATAAAGATATTAGCCTTATTCAATCCAAGATTCTTCACAATATCGCTCTGCACTTTAGGAGTGGCAGTAGCGGTTAGCGCAATGATGGGCAGATTTTCACTGATCTGGTCAATCATTTCCTTCAAACGGCGGTATTCCGGTCTGAAATCATGACCCCATTCAGAAATACAGTGTGCCTCATCTACGGCAATAAATGAGATCTCCAGTTCCCGGAAGAAATCCAGGTTTTCCTGTTTGGTGAGGGTTTCCGGGGCTACATACAACAGTTTGGTTTTCCCTGCTGTGAGGTCGGCCCGTACTTTCTTGATCTGTGCCTTGGATAAGGTAGAATTTAGAAAGTGCGCTACATTGTCCTTACTGCTGTAACCTCTTACCAGGTCTACCTGGTTTTTCATTAGCGCAATAAGGGGGGAAACGATCAGTGCACAACCCGGCTTCATCAGCGCCGGTAATTGATAGCATAATGATTTACCTCCGCCGGTTGGCATTATCACAAAAGTATCTTTGCCTGAAAGGATGCTATTTATAATTTTTTCCTGATTTCCCTTAAAGGAATCGAACCCGAAGTGTTCGCGTAATGCATCCATCAAACGTTCCTTGACAACAGCCATTGCATTCAAATTTTAACTCTAAAGAACCAACAAATGACGAAATATGTTTATATGTTTTTTAGGGGACACGAAGTTACTTAAAAAAGCGCGGAGTATCAATATAAATTACTTGACCGCTTCAGTGCTGGCTAAAAAATGATAAATTTGTAAATAATCATGAAAAGGAATCAAACTATCAATATAGGACAGGTAGCCAGGCGTACAATTGCGATGGAGGCATCAGCTATTAATGATTTGCAACAGTTTATAGATGCAGATTTTGAGAAGGTTGTTGAAAGGATTGCGCAATGCCAGGGAAGACTGGTGGTAACAGGCATTGGTAAAAGCGCCATTATTGCCCAGAAAATAGTGGCCACATTTAATTCTACCGGTACACCTGCACTTTTTATGCATGCGGCAGATGCTATTCACGGAGACCTGGGGATGATCAGGGAGGAAGATGTGGTGATGTGTATCTCTAAAAGCGGCACTTCGGCCGAAATTAAGGTACTTGTACCCCTGGTGAAGAATTTTGGCAACACGCTGATCGCCATGGTGGGGAATACCAGCTCATTTTTAGCCCAGGAGGCAGATTTGATACTTAATACAACCGTTAGTCAGGAAGCTTGTCCAAATAACCTGGCGCCTACTACCAGCACCACTGCCCAGCTGGTAATGGGAGATGCGCTGGCGGTTTGCCTGATAGAATGGCACGGATTTACTGCTGCAGATTTTGCCAAGTTCCATCCCGGAGGTGCTTTAGGAAAGAAATTGTACCTTAAGGTAGGAGATCTGAGCAAACAACATAAAGCGCCACAGGTATTGGCTAACAGTTCATTAAGAGAGGTAATTGTGGAAATTTCATCCAAAATGCTGGGAGTTACCGCGGTAGTGGATGAAAATGGATTGCTCAGGGGAATTATTACAGATGGAGACCTGCGCAGAATGCTGGAGAAAGATGTTCCTACAGCAGCTGTAACGGCAAAAGATATAATGTCGCTTCACCCGAAAATGATCCAGCAGGATCAACTGGCCATTAACGCACTGGAAATGATGCGCCGGCACGATATTACCCAACTGCTGGTGATGGACGGCGAACGATATCAGGGTATTATTCACTTACACGATTTAATCAGAGAAGGAATTATTTAGAAATGACACAGCTGAACAGCCATTTTTATGTGGCAATAATGGCAGGGGGAATAGGCAGCAGGTTCTGGCCCCACAGCCGCACAGACAATCCCAAGCAGTTCCTGGATATCCTGAACACAGGGAAAACCCTCCTCCAATGGACTTATGAACGCTTTGCGCAGTTCATTCCAAAGGAAAACATATTCGTGGTAACCCATCACCAGTATACCGGAAAGGTAAGTGATCAGTTACCGGAATTGCCCGCAGCCAATATTGTGAGCGAACCATCCCGTAAAAATACAGCGCCCTGCGTTGCTTATATTTCTCACAAAATTCATAAACAGGACCCGCTGGCCAATATCATTTGCGCGCCGGCAGACCACCTTATTATGGATGGACCGGCATTTACCAGCGCCTGTTTAAGCGCGTTATTGTTTGTTCAGAAAAACAGCGCCCTGGTTACACTTGGCATTAAACCTACCCGCCCCGATACCGGTTACGGTTATATCCAGTTTGAACCGCAACAGGTAGCTGATAATGTATACCAGGTAAAAACCTTTACTGAAAAGCCGAACCTGGAGCTGGCCAAAACATTTCTTCAAAGCGGCGATTTCCTCTGGAATGCCGGCATCTTTGTGTGGAATATAAAAACCATCCTGGCGGCATTTAAACAATATCTTCCGGAGATAGATGAACTTTTTGAACAGGCCACTCCTGCACTCAATACGCCACAGGAAAAAGAGGTGATGGAGAGAGTATACCCCCAATGCACCAACATTTCCATTGATTACGGTATTATGGAAAAGGCCAGCAATGTGTATGTGATCCCTTCCAATTTCGGATGGAGCGACCTGGGTACCTGGGCCTCCGCCTATGAGAACCTTGAAAAAGATTACCTGGGCAACGCCGTACAGGGAAAAAATGTGGTGGTGATAGACGCTACCAAGTGCATGGTGAAGGTGCCCAACGAAAAACTGGTACTGCTGCAGGGCCTGGACGAATTTATTGTTATAGATACCCAGGATGTACTACTCATCTGCAAAAAAGAAAATGAACAGCAGATCAAGGAATATGTAGGAGAAATCAAACGCAACAAAGGCGAGAAGTTCCTGTAAATATTATTGTGATTTTGATATTGAAATTCAGATATTTAGTGGCGGAAAGATTTCCTGCTGACAAACATCTGATTTTCAATATCAAAAAATCCGGCAATGATCTCAAAACTGCCCAATGTAGGCACTACTATATTTACCGTCATGTCTGCCCTGGCGGCTTCCCACCAGGCCATCAACCTCTCCCAGGGATTTCCCGATTACGACTGCAGCGATGAGCTGAAAGCAATGGTAAATGAGGCCATGCAGCAAGGTCATAACCAATATGCGCCTATGCCGGGCCTTTCACAGCTTCGTAATGCTATTGCCGCAAAGATCAGCCAGCTTTACCGGCAGGAAGTGCATCCCGACACTGAAATAACAATTACGCCTGGCGGCACCTATGCTATTTTTACTGCCATTGCTACGTGTATACATCCGGGTGATGAAGTGATCATTTTTGAACCGGCATACGACAGCTATATTCCCAATGTACTGGTGAACGGCGGAGTACCGGTATTGATTCCGTTGTCGTTTCCTGATTACCGGATCAACTGGAATGAAGTGAGAAGTAAGATCACTCCCCGCACCCGGATGATTATGTTTAACACGCCGCACAACCCTACCGGAAGCATTTTACAGGAAAATGATATAAAGGAACTGGAGAAACTGGTGGAGGAGTTTAACCTGATTGTATTGTCTGATGAAGTATATGAACACCTGGTTTTTGATGGTGCGCAACATCACAGTATACTGCGTTACCCGGCTATTTTCCGCAACAGCTTTGTTACGTTTTCCTTTGGCAAAGTGTTCCATAATACCGGCTGGAAAATGGGTTATTGTGTGGCGCCGGAACACCTGATGAAAGAGTACCGGAAAGTACATCAATACCTCTGCTTTTCAGTGAATACACCCATGCAGTATGGCCTGGCAAAATTCCTGGAAACGCCGTCGCATTATCTTGAACTGCCGGCATTTTACCAGCAGAAAAGAGACTATTTCCTGGAGCTGATGAAAGGCTCCCGTTTTACCCCGCTGGCCAGCCAGGGGAGCTATTTTCAACTGATGAAATACGACAGGATCTCAGCCGAAGGAGATAAGGATTTTGCCATTCGTATGACCAAAGAATTTGGTGTGGCGGTAATACCGGTATCAGCGTTCTACCAGGATGGGAAGGATGATCATGTAATCCGGTTTTGTTTTGCGAAGAAGCAGGCAACACTGGAACAAGCTGCAGCACGACTGCAACAGATATAAAAAAAGGAGGCCGCTAATAACAGTTTGATCAATGCCTTTAAATAATTGATCAAACCGTGTTATCAGTGCCTCCCTCTTTTTACGAAAAAGCAAGTTTATTCTCTTCTATAAAAGGGCGCCGGGTTAAACAGCTACTGCTGTTGCTTCTTCCTGTTTGTTGCTTTCCAGGATCAGGGTGTGTTCCATAAAGCTCACAATACCGGTTTCCACGTCATAAATAGCACCGATAATACCTACTTCACCTTTCCCGATCATATCGCGCAGAATGTTGCTTTGTTCCATGATAGCCTGAACCGAGCGCTCTACGTGGATCTTATTTACAGCTTCCACAAATTTGCTGTTATGTGAAGTACGATCTTCTTTAACTGATTTCTCTGCAAAAACAGCGGGTGTTATTTTATTCAGTAGGCCGGTGAGGTTACCCATTTCCACGGTATCGCATGCCCCTTTCACAGCACCGCATTTAGTGTGGCCAAGCACCACGATGAATTTTGAACCGGCAATTTTGCATGCATATTCCAGGCTGCCCAGCACATTATCAGAAATAACCGCGCCGGCTAAACGGATGCTGAAAATATCGCCCAGCCCCTGGTCAAAGATCAGTTCTGCAGAGGTACGGGAATCCATACAACTCACAATTGCCGCCATAGGCCATTGTCCGTCGGAGGTGTCGTTCAGCATCTGAAGAAGGTTACGGTTCATGCGGAGGTTATCCACAAACCGGGTGTTGCCGGCTTTTAGCAATTCCAGTGCTTTCTTTGGAGATATATTGGCCTGAGATATTTTATTAAGCGTTTTCATTATTGTCGTTTTTTTGAAATTGAAAAATGAACGGAGCCATAGTTGGAATCCGTTGCTTTTTGTTTCGGGTAAAGGCGCTTAGCCTTTAATTCAATTGCAGCTCTTTCAGCAATTCCTTGTGGTTACCGGAAGAAATAGTGTGTACCTGTGGGGAGTTCAGCCGGGTTTGTTCTTCGGCGGAGAGGTCTGGTGTATTCTGAATATTATACACAGATTTAAACCCCGTTAGTATTACCTTGATATTTTTCTGCGGCGCTTTAATGTCTTTAAATTCGCGGATAGTCTGCAATACATCAAAGTCGATGTAGGCCGTTTTATGTGCATCGATCACCAGCGTGATATTTTCCGGCATATGATCCAGTGTAAGCAGGATACTGGCTTTATTCAGGAAAGAAACCTCCTGTGCCAGTTCCAGCCGGATGCTATCGCCGCTGTGATATTTCTCTTTCCGGAAATAATAAGAGCTTTTCATATTACCGCGTAAGATGGCTATTACGCTTACAGCCATACCCAGCGCAATACCTACCAGCAGGTCTGTAAATACAATGGCTACTACAGTTACTGCAAAAGGCACCCATTGATACTTGCCGTTTTTGAACATTTCCTTGAAAATGGAAATTTTACACAATTTGTAACCGGTTACCAGCAACACTGCTGCCAGGGTAGCCAGCGGAATTTTATTTAACAATACCGGGATCAATGCGGTGCAAACCAGCAATAAGGTACCATGTATCATCGATGCCAGTTTGGTTTTTGCACCGGCGTTAATGTTGGCGCTGGAACGTACAATTACAGAAGTAATGGGTAACCCGCCAATTAAACCACTGATGATGTTACCAACCCCCTGCGCTTTTAACTCCCTGTTAGGAGAAGTATGACGCTTCAAGGGATCGAGCTTGTCTGTTGCTTCCACGTTCAGCAGGGTTTCTACCGAAGCTACTATGGCAATAGTAATACCGGTGATCCATACATCCTTATTGGAAATGGCGCTGAAGTTGGGCAGGGTGAACTGGCTAACGAAGTCACCAAAACTGTCTGGTACCGGTAAGGTTACCAGGTGATTAGATCCCAGTGCCAGCAGCTCACTGCCGGAAAATGCCATATTGAGCAATATGCCGGTAATTACTGCTACCAGTGGCGCTGGCACTACATTGAGCTTCGGGATCTTGCTCCAGTACAGAATAATGAAAATGGAGACGATGGTGATCAGTGTTGCGCCAAGGTTAATATGGTTAACTGCAGACAACAAGGCACTGAAAGTATTTTCTCCATCTACCTGAAAAAAAGTAAAATCGCCTTCAGCATTAGCGTCATAGCCAAAAGCATGAGGTATTTGTTTCAGGATGATGATAATACCAATAGCGGTAAGCATACCTGTGATTACATTGGAAGGGAAGTAGTTGGCTACTGTACCTGCTTTAATTAACCCCAGGATAAGCTGGATGGCGCCACCTATTACCACACTCAGGAGGAATATGTCGAACGCACCCAGTTTGGTGATAGCTACCAGTACAACGGCAGTAAGACCAGCTGCCGGTCCGCTTACACTCAATTGCGAGCCGCTTAAAAAGCCGATCACCAGACCGCCGATGATACCGGAAATCATACCGGCAAACAGGGGGGCTCCGGAGGCCAGGGCTATACCCAGGCACAATGGCACCGCAATGAGGAAAACAACAAGGCCGGCTGAAAAGTCACCTTTTATATTAGAGAATAATGATGTTTGCTTGTTCATAAAATATTGCTTTTCCGTTGAGGGATCGCACTTCCGGATAGCAGCAAAATGCTGCAACCGTGGAAGCTGCAATGATAGAATAGTACTACCGTTAACGACTTAATAGCGGTATCTCCCTGATGGACACACCTTGTCCCGGTAGTGTTTTAAATAATCAGTAATAAATGAATAGAGAAAACAGCTGCTGTAACTACAACGGCTGAACGAAATTATGCGATGTGCATATTGGGAGGGGGGGCATGAATTTCCTGAGCAGGGTTGCTGGGGATATCTTCCATTAAATGATATTGTAAAATACCAAGAATGAGCAGCGGGTTAAACTGAATTTCGTCAAACTGTTTACAAAACTTCAGTTCTTTTGCAATCTTTACGTGGTCAGCTCCACAATCAAC